>JBBEBV010000349.1:0-12931 GCA_040882165.1 Bacteroidota bacterium | reverse complement strand
GCCACATCGTTCAGGCTGAGCCCCCTCTCCCGCAGTAACACGACAAGGTGGTATAACAAATCGGCGGACTCTTCCCTGACGGCCTTCGCGTCGTCCTGCAGGGAGGCGATCACCACCTCCACCGCTTCCTCACCCACTTTTTGCGCGATCTTCGCGGTTCCCTGTTGCAACAATGCCGCGGTGTACGATTGCTCCGGAAGCTGCCGCTGCCGGTCGCGCACAATGGTTTCGAGCCGGTCGAACACCGATTGCGTTGCGGCGATCCGGTCTTCACCAAAACATGAAAATGTCCCGGTATGGCATACCGGGCCGCGCGGAGTGGCTCGGATCAAAAGAGCGTCCCCATCGCAATCGATGGCCATGGAGACAACCTGAAGCGTATTGCCGCTGGTTTCCCCCTTTTGCCAGAGGCGCTGCTTCGTGCGGCTCCAGAACACGACCGTCCCCTCCCGTTCCGTTTTCTCGATCGCCTCGCGATTCATGAATCCCACCATAAGCACCTGGAGGGAATCGTTGTCCTGGACGATCGCGGGAACCAGTCCGTTGAGCTTGCTGAAATTCAGTGTGTCGGTCATAGCCGTACCGGGATATTGTTGGCGCGCATGAAGCGCTTGATGTCGTTGATGGAATGTTCATGATAATGGAAAATACTTGCTGCGAGGACCGCGTCCGCGTTCCCTTCGGTAATGGCCAGAGCGAGATGCTCCGGCGTCCCCGCTCCGCCGGAAGCGATGAGCGGCACGGTGACTTTCCCGGCAATGGTGCGAAGCAGTTCGAGGTCGTACCCCGCTTTCGTCCCGTCCGAATCCATTGAGGTCACCAGCAACTCGCCGGCGCCACGTCGGACGGTTTCCTGTGCCCACGCCACAGCATCGAGTTTCGTCCGCTCCGCCCCCCCTTTGATCCTGACGCTCCAGCTCCCGTTTTCGCGCTTCGCATCGATCGCGGCGACAACGGATTGTGATCCGACCGCCGCCGCGGCTTCGTTCAGAAAATCGGGCCGAAGCACGATGGCTGTGTTCAGAGATACCTTGTCGGCCCCGGCATCGAGCACGCGCAGGATATCCTCCACCGTGCTGATTCCGCCGCCGACGGTGAAGGGGATCTGGATCGCCCTGGCAACGCGTTCAACCACGGAGAGAAATGTTTTCCGCCCCTCCCGCGAAGCGCTGATATCGAGAAAGACAAGCTCATCCGCCCCTTCCTCCGAGTACCGCGCCGCAAGCTCCACGGGGTCGCCGGCGTCACGGAGGTTGAGGAACTTCGTCCCCTTCACCGTGCGGCCGTCCTGGACATCGAGGCATGGTATGATGCGTTTGGTCAGCATGGATCGTGTTTGCAGTTTCCTACTGTTTTCTTACACGTATTGTTTCAATTCCTCAAGAGTAATTCGCCCCTCGTACAAAGCCTTGCCGATGACGACGCCGGCACAGCCGACCTCTCTCACCGCGGCGATATCGCTGAGAACGGAGACCCCACCCGAGGCGAGAAGTTCGATCGTTGGAAATGCCGTTTGAAGCTCCCGGTAGAGTTCGACGCCGGGACCGGTCAGCATGCCGTCACGCCCGACATCGGTACACAGGATGATCTTCGCACCGACGCGTGTCATCCTCGTCAGGAAGTTTCCTGCCGTTTGCCCCGAACTCTTCAACCAGCCATGATAGGTGACAAGACCGTCCCGGACATCCATGGCGAGAACGATGCGATTCGCACCGAATTCCCGGATCCAACCGGCCACCAGTTCGGGTTTTTGGATCGCGATGCTTCCGACAATAATACGGGAGACGCCAAGATCGAACAGTGCGTGGATATCATCGGTTGATCGAACCCCGCCCCCGACTTGCGTGCGGAGGCCCGGGATCGAATGAATGGCTGACAAAGCGTCCCAGTTTTTGATCGACCCTTCCCTCGCGCCATCGAGGTCCACGATGTGCAGGAACGAAAACCCCGCATCGAAGAATTTTCGGGCGGTCTCCTTCGGAGAATTTGAGTACACCGTCTGGTCGTCGAAGTCCCCCTGCCGCAGACGGACACAGTTGCCGTTGGCAAGATCGATGGCGGGAAGGATCAGCATCGTTCTATGAAATTTTGGAGGATCTGGAGTCCGGCGCGCCCGGATTTTTCGGCATGAAATTGAACGCCGTAGAAATTCCCATGTTGCACCGCGGCGGAAAAGGGATGGTGGTACTCTGTGAGTCCGGTTGTCGCGGGTCCCACCGGAGCCGAATACGAATGCACGAAGTAGAAAAACTCGTTGGTCCGGATTCCGTTGAACAACGGATTTTCCCGCCGAACATCCACGGTGTTCCATCCCATATGAGGTACCTTCCCCTTCGAGGCGTCAAATTTGGAAACGATTCCGGGAATCACTCCAAGGCAAGTGGTGTCACGTTCCGTCGAGCGCTCGAACAGGATCTGCATGCCGATGCAGATGCCGAGAAAGGGGACATCCACTGTCTGGAGCCATTCGACCAATCCCCCGCGGTCCAGCGATTCCATGGCGCTCCGCGCCTCTCCGACGCCCGGGAGGATCAATTTCTGAGCCTGGCGTAGTTCGTCAATGTTACTTGAGACGAAATAGGGCGCGCCCAACCGGTCCAACGCGTTCGAAACGGACCGGATGTTGCCTGCACCGTAATTAATAATGCCGATCATAGAACCGATTTTATTGGATTATAAACGAATTCGGTGCACCTGATCTTCCTTCTGCATCAATCGCCCAGCCGATTGCTGATCGCCCGCTTTGAACTTTGATGCCAGGTTGACGTTTTCCCCCCGACACAAGATGGTGAAGGCCCGAGGCCGTCCAAAAAGTACTATTGACCCTTTGAGCGACTTCAAGAGTTGACAAATCTGAGTCTTTTGAGGAACTCCAACGTGGGCGAGAAGACTTCTCGCCCTACATTTTGGACGGCCTCCAGGGGGAGTGGAGCTTAAACCCCCCGAGTTCCCCCGAATCCTCGAGTACAACGAAAAAAGCCGCGTTCCCAAAAATCATTCGTGCAGATTCGTGTAGACCTGCCTGCCGCCTGCCTGCCGGCAGGCAGGGTAGGCAGGTTCGTGGGCAATCTTTTACAGTGTCCCTTTGGTTGACGGCAGAATCGTTGCCGCCCGCTGGTCGATGGCAACCGCTTGTTTGAGCGACCGGGCGACGGCTTTGAAGATCGCTTCGACCTTGTGATGGTCGTTGCGCCCCTGGACCTTGATGTGCAGGTTTGCGCGAAGACCGTCGGAGAAAGCCCGAAAAAAATCATCCACCAGTTCGGTCGGGAATTCTCCGACCTTCTCGCGCCCGAACGTTCCTTCAAAAGCAAAGAAGGGCCGGCCACTGAGATCGAGGGCGACCTGGGCAAGCGATTCATCCATCGGCAGAAGAAAACCGTACCGCTCGATGCCCCGTTTGTCTCCCAACGCCTGCCTGATTGCATCGCCGAGGGCAAGCCCGGTATCTTCCACGGTGTGATGCTCATCCACATGCAGATCCCCCTCGACGCTGATCGTCATGTCGATCATCGAATGTTTGGAGAGCTGAGCCAGCATGTGGTCGAAAAATCCGACGCCGGTCTTGATGGTGAACTTCCCGGTGCCGTCGAGGGTCACATGGACGGAGATCGCCGTCTCGTTCGTTCTCCTCTCAACCATTGAGGCACGATCGGAGCGCAGGATGGCGTTGCAGGCTTCGAGAAACCCCGCAACGGCATAATCCGGACCGCCATCGATCTCCGCGCCAAGGCGGATCGTCTTACAGCCAATGTTCTTCCCGAACTCCACATCGGTCCGACGGTCTCCGACCATGAAGGATCGTGAACGGTCGATGGAATTGCCCGCAAGGTACTCCTGCAGCATGCCAGGCTTCGGCTTCCTGCAGGCGCAGTTCTCGTTTTCGGTATGGGGACAGATGAAGATGTGAGCGAACCGGATACCCTCTCCCTCAAGGATCTTCAGGAGCTTCCTGTGGGGAACATCGAACTGTTCCTGCGGGAAACCCGGTCCCCCCAAACCGTCCTGGTTGGTGACCATGACAAGTTCATACCCCCGGTCCAGGAGCAGGCGCAGTCCCTGGAGGGCGCCTGGAATCAGTTCCAGCTTCTCCAGGGAGTCAATTTGCATGTCGGCGGGCTCGACAATGATCGTCCCATCCCTATCGAGAAACACCACCTTTTTCATAGACTCAGTTCCTTCATAGTCTTGATCAGCAAATCGTTTTGTTCCGGCGTGCCGATCGTGATGCGGAGGCAGTTTGCGAGTTTCGGTTCGGAACTTCGGTCCCGCACGATAATCCCTTTTTGGACAAGCCTTGAGTACACCGTTGGAGCGTCGTCGAACCGAACGAGCAGAAAATTCGCGTCGGAGGGGAATACTTGCCGGATGTACGGAATAAAGCGCAAAGCCTCCGCAAGCCGCCCCCGCTCTGCAATGATCGCTGCCGTTGTGTGCTTTACTTTCTCCCGGTTTTCCAGCGCTTTTAAAGCCTCCGCGCTTGTCAGCGCATTGATATTATAAGGGGATTTGATCTTCAGCAAAAGGGAAATGATGGCCGGATCGGCAATTGCGCAGCCCAGCCGGATTCCTGCAAGTCCCCACGCCTTGGAAAGAGTCCGAAGGATGACGAGATTGGGAATAACGTTCACCTGATCGGAAAGCGATGGACTGTCTGCAAAATCAAGATACGCTTCATCGACGACCACGATAGCGTTGGCCTGGTTACAGAGCGTGAGAATATCGTCCCGGCGAAGGAGATTTGCAGTCGGATTGTTCGGTGAACAACAAAAAATGATCTTCGTTTTGGCATCGATGGCGTTCGTTACAGCTGAAAGATCCATTTGGAAATCATCGTTGAGTAAGACCGAACGCACTTCCACATTATTGATCCCAGCGGCAACGCGATACATGCCGTACGTCGGTTCCACCACAAGAATGGAGTCCGCTGCGGGTTCGCAGAAGATCCGGATGAGAAGATCGATGGCTTCATCAGAACCGACCCCGAGGAACATGTTTTCCGTTCGAACTCCGTACAAAGCTGCAAGTTTCGTCCGAAGCTTCTGCTGGTAAGGATCGGGGTACCGGTTGAGTTCGAGTCCGCTGGAAGGAAGAGCACTGCCGAACGAGTTTTCGTTGGCATCAAGCAGGACGCCGGAAACATGGTCGTGTCTCGCCGCGCGGTATGGCTTGAGCGCTTTGATATTGGATCGCACGAGATTTTCAATATCCATAGGTATGGTCTGCTTCGTTGCTACAACGCTGTTTCCAGGATCAGGGATTATTCAACCGTATCGTGACAGCCCGTTTGTGTCCTTCCAGCCCCTCTGCCTCTGCCAACGTCGTGAGAGTTGGGGCGAGGTTACGGATCCCATCCGTGCTGATGGTTTGAAAGGTCGTCGTTTTCTGAAAACTTTCAACCGACACGCCGCCCGACCATCGCGCCGTGCCGCCAGTCGGCAGTGTGTGGTTCGTGCCGGAAGCGTAGTCGCCTGCCGTCACGGGAGCATGGGGACCGAGGAAAACGGAACCGGCATTCGAAATCATCGGCACAAATCGTTCCGGTGCCCGCACATTCACGATGAGATGCTCAGGAGCATACTCGTTGGAGAACCGGACTGCGTTCTCCAGGGAGGAGGTGACGAGGATGAAACTCCCCTCCAGAGCCTTGCGCGCAATTTCATTGCGGGGAAGGCGAAGGAGCAGGTCCCGGAGTTCAGGCACGACACGATCTGCAAATTGTCGACTGTCGGTCACGAGAACAACCTGGGAAGATGGATCGTGTTCGGCCTGCGAGAGAAGGTCGGCAGCGACCATGCGCGGGTCCGCGTCCGCATCGGCGATGATGAGTAGCTCCGAAGGTCCGGCCAGAAGGTCGATCGCCGCTCCTTCAGGATCGGAAGCGACGAGTCTTTTCGCGGCCGTAACGTACTTGTTTCCGGGACCGAAGATTTTGTCAACCTTCGGAATCGAACCGGTTCCGTACGCGAGTGCGGCAATCGCCTGTGCACCACCGACTTTGTACACCTCTGAAATACCCACCAGTTCTGCGGCGGCAAGGACCATGGGGTCGACAGAACCGTTCTTTTTTGGAGGTGAGCAAAGGACAATGCGTTTGCACCCTGCAAGGACCGCCGGGATGCCAAGCATCAGGACGGTCGAGGGGAGCGGGGCCGAGCCGGCGGGGACATAGAGTCCCACAGTTTCAATGGGGCGCCTCTCCCGCCAGCAGACGACACCGGGCATGGTTTCCACAAGCCGAACGGGTTCTCCTTGCGCGGCATGAAAGGTCCGGATATTTGCGGCGGCAACCCCGAGTGCTTCAAGTATCGATTCCGGAACTATGGCTCTTGCTGCTTCGAACTCTTCCTTTGTTGTTTTAAACGACTCCACTGCGATCGTATCAAATCGTTGCCCGTACTCTCTGAGGGCGTCATCCCCCCGTTGCCGGACCGCGAGACAAATCTCCCGAACGGCAGTCACCGGTTCCCCCGAATCACCGGATGGTCGGAGGCAGAGTTCCCGTCGTTCCTTTGGTGTAAGGTCTTGTTCGCTGAGGATATTCATTGGATGATAGTCTCGATCGGTACGACGATAATATCGCTCGCTCCGGCCTTCTTCAGTTTTTCCATAACATCCCAGAAGACATCTTCGGCGATCACGGAGTGGAGGGCGACCATTCCTGCTTCGGCGAGCGGGACGACCGTGGGGCTTTTGAGACTGGGGATGATGGTTTTCAGTCTCGGAACGGCGGCGGCCGGGGCGTTCATCATCATGTAGCGCTTTCCGCGCGCCTGGAGGCTTCCGGAGATCCTGATCAGGAGCCGGTCGATAAGTTCCTTCTTCCGCTTCTCCAGCAACGATTTCTTGTTGGTGATGAGCGTCGCTTCGGATTCAAGCACCGTATGCAGGGGCCTGAGGCCGTTCATGCGCGCGGTGGTTCCCGTTGAGAGAAGGTCGCAAATGGCGTCTGCAACGTCGAGCGTTGGGGCAATTTCGACCGATCCACTCAGTTCCACGATATCTGCTTTCAATTTGTTCGTTCTCAGAAATTGGGTAAGGATCCCCGGATAGGTTGTGGCGATCCGTTTCCCCCGGAGACCCTGAATAGTCCGGATGGATGAGCGCTGTGGTACGCTGATCATCAATCGGCACGAGCCATAGCCGAGCCGGGCGAGGGTTTCGACACGTGCGCGTTTTTCGCGCACAATGTTTTCGCCGACGATACCGAGGTCGGCAACGCCGTCCTGGACATACTCCGGGATATCGTCGTCGCGCAAGGAAAGGAGGTCGAGGTCGAAGTTTTTGCATGGGGAGTACAGGCCCTGCTTGGAGAACTCGAAGTCCAGGCCGCACGCACGCAGGAGGTTCACCGATTCATCCGTCAGTCGTCCGCTTTTTTGGATGGCGATCTTGAGTCGCCCGTTTCTGGCAATCATGGTTGCTTTACTAAGATAAAGTGAATGTGGAAAAAAAAGTTATTAATGGGCTTCGATCATCTTCCGGCGTTTCAACATCATCGTGTAGCCCCCCTTGCCCGTCTTCATCCACTTGTGGACGCGGGCAATGGTGCGGGAGCTGAGTCCGGTTTCCTGTTCGATTCGGGTGTACGGAGTTCCCTGGGAGAGCATGCGCGCCACTTTCCAGCGTTCTGCAAACTCCCGGATCTCCGTCTCCGTGAGCAGATCACGCAGGAAATTCCGGCACTCCTCCATCGATTCCAGTTGAACGATGGCGGAAAACAACTCGTCGATATCTTTTTGTTTGACGGCTTTCATACTTTACTCGGGTAAAGTGTAAGGAAAATCATCCTCCGATGCAAGGACTTTTTTGAAATATTCTGCGCTATGAATCAGCCACAGAGGCACAGAGGCCACGGAGAAAAACCGTCTATGATACTTGCCGGACCCCCTGAAGTGGTCATTTTTCGGAATGCCTTCATCCGATCGATAAAACGCCGGAATCTCTGTGTTCTCTGAGTCTCTGTAGCGCCATTGAAGGAGGATGTAGTTCATTTCTCACGATTTTTACCTTGTCAAAAACCTCCAATTTCTCTACCTTTTCCCGCCTATGATTACCTTCGAAGATGTCAATAAAGCCTACCATGTTGTTATGCCGGTCGTACACCGGACGCCCCTCTTGTCATCGCGGACTCTCAACGAGCGGACGGGGAATGAAGTGTTGTTGAAAGCGGAGAACCTGCAACGTATTGGCGCCTTTAAGATCCGGGGCGCCTACCATAAGATTTTCTCCCTGACACCGGAAGAACGGAGCAAAGGGGTCGTAGCCCATTCCTCCGGGAATCACGCGCAGGGGGTTGCTCTGGCGTCGAAATTGCTGGGAGTCAAGGCCACGGTCGTGATGCCGAAGAACTCCCCCTCTATTAAAGTGGAGGCAACCCGGGGATATGGTGCGGAGGTGGTGTTCTGCGAAGACTCTTCCGATGCCCGGGAGCGGACTGCCCGCGAGCTTCACGAAACCCATGGGTACATCCCCGTCCCCCCTTACGATGACGACATGATCATCGCAGGGCAGGGGACCGTGACGGTCGAGATTGCCCAGGCGCTGGAGACACTCGACTATCTCTTCGTACCCATCGGCGGGGGCGGGTTGATCGGGGGGAATGCCGTTGCCGCGAAACATCTTTTCCCCGGAGTGAAGGTGATCGGAGTCGAAACGGAGGCGGCGAACGATTGCTACCAGACCTTCCGCAAAAAAGAGATCGTGCGAATCGCTCCTCCCGACACGATTGCCGACGGGATGAGGACGCAATCGGTCGGCAAGAGGAATTTCGAGTTGATCATGAAATACGTGGACGATGTCATTACCGTGACCGATGATCAGGTGATCGACATGATGAAGTTCATGCTGCAGCGCATGAAGGTTGTCGTGGAACCCACGGGCGCCGTCGCCCCCGCAGCCGTCTTCCACAACGTCCTCGGACTCTCGGGTAAAAAAGTGTGCGCTATTGTCAGCGGCGGCAACGTGGACCCGGCGCTTCTGAAAAAAATTCTTTAAAGACTCATAGGGGGAAGTCCTGTTCCAAACAGTATCCTGACGTTGCCGCATCCAGCACATTGTTCCATTTCCCGGGGGCGTGCCATGACCATCCATGATTACCTCAAGTATTTCGACGATCTGATTCCCCCCACCGAATCGTTGTTTCGCCTGGCTCCGCCCGACAAACTTGACTGGAAACCGACAGAGAGTTCGTTCTCGGTCGGTCAACAGATGGCGCATATTGCCGGCGCGTTGGAAGTGTACGGACGTGGCGTCGCGAGCGGAGCATGGGGATTCATCTCGATGCGTGAACGATTTCTCATGAACCGACGCGCCCCCTCGGCAACGACCGAGGAGGCTGTGCAGGCGTTGCACACGCAGTATGCCTTGTTCAAGAATCTTGTGGGCGCTCTCTCGGAGGAGGAGTTCAATCACGGGGAGGTTGAGGCGCCGCAGTTCGGGAGAAAGACGCTTCGCTGGCGTGTGGCGATGCTCGCCGCCGAACATCACGTGACACACAAGGCGGAGCTGTTCATGTATCTGAAGATGCTCGGCGTGAAAGTGCACACGGGACATCTCTACCGGGGATAACTTCTTATTCCTGCCATTCCATCCGAGTTTCTGCTTGCCGCTTTGTCAAATCTTTTATACTATGAAGCGGCAAGCGCGACCAGCGCACGGTATCCTGCACCATCAGCAACCAGGTTTTGAAGAGGTCTCATGAAATTTGCCGTTTGTATCAATCACGTCCCCGACACCGCTACGAAAGTGGCCATCGGGTCAGATGGAAAAAGTATCGAGAAAACGGGGGTGAATTACGTCATCAGCCCGTACGATGAGTATGCCGTCGAGGCCTGCCTCCGGTTCAGGGAGAAGCAGACCGGTGAAGTCGTCGCGATCTCATGCGGCGGAGACGTGCACAAGGAATCGCTCCGCAAAGCGCTCGCGATGGGGGTCGATAAAGCCGTGCTGCTCAAGGACGACGCGACGCGTGATTCATTCGGTGTGGCGCGGGCCCTTGCCGATTATCTTCAGGAACTTTCCCCCGATGTTATCATGTTCGGCAAACAATCGGTTGATTATGATGATTCCGCCGTCGGCATCATGGTGGCCGAAATGCTGGGGCTCCCCTCGGCCGCCGTCGTTGTAAAAATGGAGTTGAACGGGGGAACTGCAACGGCAGATCGCGAAATTGAAGGGGGACATGAGGTGGTGGAAGTACAGCTCCCCGGGGTCTTCACCATCCAAAAAGGGGCGTACGAACCCCGCTATCCTTCCCTTAAAGGAATCATGGCTGCAAAAAGCAAACCTATAGAAGAACGTCAACCGGCTCCGATGGACGCAAAAGTGGAGACGATGAGCATGGTGAAACCGCCGGCAAAGCAGGCCGGGAAGATTGTCGGGACGGATGTCGGCGCAGTGCCGGAACTTGTTCGCCTGCTCCATGAAGAAGCCAAAGTGATTTAAACACCTGATCGATTATGAAAATAATTGCTTTTGCGGAACAGCGGGACAATAAATTCAAGAAGCCGGCGTTTGAGGTGGTGAAAGCGGCCAGAACGGTTGCCGATCAAACCGGTGGCGAGGTGATCGCTGTGGTTGTCGGATCCGGTGTCCGGTCGATCGCTCCGGAACTCGGTGGCTATGGTGCGCACAAAGTGATCGTGGTCGAGGATGCGCGCCTCGCACTCTATTCCTCCACCGCCTATCCCACGATTGTCGCCGCGATCGCGAAGAAGGAAGAAGCTCATGCGGTGATGGTGCCCGCAACGGCCATGGGAAAAGATCTTGCTCCGCGCGTTGCCGTCAAGCTGGATGCCGGACTTGTTTCCGATTGTATTGCCCTGAACGTTGAGCAAGGGGACATCCTGGCCTCGCGGCCCGTTTATGCCGGCAAAGCGTTGACGGAGGTGCGGGTGAAATCGCCGGTCAAGGTCTTTTCCCTTCGTCCCAATGTCTTTACGGTCGGAGCGGGGAGTGGTGAGACGGCTCCGGTCGAATCGATCGATGTGCCGCTGACGGAGCAGGATTTCCGTTCGATCGTCAAAGAGGTCAAACAATCATCCGCGAAACTTGATGTGGCGGAGGCGGATATTATTGTGACGGGAGGGCGCGGTCTCAAGGGGCCTGAAAATTTTGCCATGATCGAAGAACTGGCCGCGGTCCTTGGCGGCGCGGTTGGTGCGTCCCGCGCGGTTGTCGATGCCGGATGGAGAACGCATGATGAACAGGTGGGACAAACAGGAAAAACAGTCTCCCCCTCTCTTTATATAGCAGTGGGCGTATCGGGTGCCATCCAGCACCTTGCGGGAATGTCCTCTTCGAAGTATATTGTGGCCATCAACAGGGACAAGGATGCGCCTATTTTTCAGGTGGCGAGCTACGGTATTGTGGGGGATGCTTTTGAGATCGTTCCCGCTTTGACCGCCGAACTAAAAAAGCTGCTTGGAAAACAATAATGCAGTATTGAGGTAAGGAGAAGTATCTGTGGAGAGGATTCAGGTCGATATTTTAGGCTTATCCACCAGCCCCTCAAGCGGGGGTGCCTATGCGTTGATTTTAAAAGAGGTGAACGGAGCCCGGCGCCTGCCGATCATCATCGGAGCGTTTGAGGCTCAGTCCATTGCCCTCGAAATGGAAGGTATTAAGCCGCCGCGCCCGCTGACTCATGATTTATTGAAGAACGTGCTGGACTCGCTGGGGGGGATTCTCAACGATGTCTTTATCAGCGAATTACGCGACGGGACGTTCTTTGCAAAACTGAGTCTGGAAACCCAGGAAATCGATTCGCGTCCGAGCGATGCCATCGCGCTTGCAGTCCGGTTCGGCGTTCCCATCTTTGTCTCCGATAAAGTAATGGAAGAGGCCGCATTCGTTCCGGAGAATGAAGAGTCCGAAAAAATCCCGACCATCGGTACCACCGCGGAAGCGGACAAGGATAAACCGAAGCCGAAACTCACAAAGCTTGAGCAATTGCAGCAGCAGCTCCTGGAGGCGATTGCGAAAGAAGAATACGAGAAAGCGGCCAGGTTGCGGGACGAGATCCAGAAGCTCGAGACACGTAATTCCTGATTCAACCGCACGGCTCTGCCGCCACGGCGCAAGTAGTCTTTCAATTCCCCGAAGTAAGAGGGCCCCACATTGAAAGCGATCAGTCGGCTGTTCTCTCTCGTTGTATTCATTCTTCTTCCCCAGCTTGCCCATTCCGGGATTGCGGGTCTCCTCACCCCCCAGGATTCGTCCAATGTCCGCACCTATCTCGACCAAGGGAACGAATTCTCCGAGCGACTCTTCAAGAACCAGAGCGCTCTTCAAAGTTATTTTGCGGCTCTTGCCCTCGAACCGAACAACGACGAAATCCTCTGGCGCATCAGTCGGACCTATGTCGATCTCGGCGAGCATCTCCCCATCGGTACCGATGAGGAGAAACGACAGCAGCTTGCAACGTACGAGATGGCGCTGGAGTATGCCAACAAAGCCCTTGCCGTCAATTCCCGATGTTCCATGGCGTATGTGCGACGCGCAATCGTGAACGGTCGCATTGCCTTGTTCAAAGGAGTCTGGGAATCGCTCGACCTGGTGAAACAGACGAAGACAGATCTCGAGCGTGCCATCGAGCTGGATGCTGGCAACGGCATTGCCTACTATGTGCTTGGCCGGACCCATGCCAAGGTGAGTGAGCGCCCCCGCATCGTGCGCTGGCCGCTGGGGTTGGGCTGGGCGAGCCTGGACGACGCGGTCGAGAAGTACGAGCAGGCCATTGCGCTACGGCCGAATTTTATCAGGTACCGGCTTGACTGTGCCAGGGCGTACGTGGAGTTGGATGAGTACGAAAAAGCGCGCGCACATCTCACGTCAATTCCAACCCTCCCGACCATGGATGAAGACGACGACCAGTTCAGGAAAGAGGCAAGTGAACTCCTGGAGCGGATCAGGGAGAAGGACTGAAGAG
>JBBEBV010000348.1:0-2042 GCA_040882165.1 Bacteroidota bacterium | reverse complement strand
CAGGGACGATTCCAGTCCAGGGATGATGTTCCCGCTTCCATGCAGATACGTGAGCGGTTCACGCCCCTTGGAACTATCCAGGACGCTGCCGTCACTGTCGGTGAGTGTGTAGTCGATGGTTACAATGGAGTTTCTTGCCACTTTCATGCGAATGTCTTTCGAAATGGAGAGAAGCGGTTTTGACAGCTGCAATCAATTTTGTTTTTGCCACAAGAAGGCACAGCCGGAGGCATACTGCTGAAGCACGCGCAGCGTGCTCCTTTTTGGAACCAATGCAAAACAGGATGCTTTCGCATCCTATAGTTCTACACCTCCGGCTGGCCAAATCCCTCTTGAGCCAGGTTCCACCAACGAAGGAGACGAACAGACATCGCTTAAGATAGAAAATCTCGTACCAACCGAAAGGAACTCGCGAAGTTTCCTGCTCAACCCGCCAGCGTCACCGTCCGGTTTTCCAGCCGGCTTCGCTCCGCTTCGAAGGCCATCAGATGGCTTTCGACGGAGACTTCAAGCGACGATCGGATCATCGAACGATCCTGGGTCTGAACGGCGACGAGGAACGCGTACAGCAATCCGTAATCACCGCCGCCATGCCCACTTGTGATCTCCATGGCAGCCGCCTGTGTGTCGATCGTTTCCTTCTTCTCATTCCGGAAGTTAACGAGATTGATGGTACGCGAATCGCCGGTCAGTTCCCCCATCGTTCCCATGATGCGTGTCCGGCGCGAGCCGATGGTGAAGGCAGACATCGTGAAGGAGGCCGTGATGTCCTTCCCGAACTCCATCCCCACGACCTGATGATCCACCACGTTGTTGTCGCACCGGTAGACGCACCGGCCGTACGGTCCCTCACGAAGAGCTTTCATCCTTCCTTCGTATGACGTATCCTCCGTGATCACCGAGACCGGCCAGCCGTGATTCTTCATGTTCAGATACAGTTTTTTTGCGGAATAAGGGCAATCCGCCTCGACGGGACAATCGACGCAACGGTCCGTGCTCCCGGCCGGGGCGTTTTCGGACTTGAAATGTTTGAGCGATCCGAACGACGAGACCGTCTTGCACGGCTGGTCCACGAGCCAGCGGATGATGTCCATGTCGTGGCACGACTTGGCGAGGATCATCGGGCAGGAGGTCTCGACGTTTCGCCAATTGCCCCGCACGAAGCTGTGAGCCTGATGCCAATAACCGACCGGCTCAAGATGCTCCATGGTGACGAGTTCGCCGAGGACGCCGGAATCGACAATCTGCTTCATCTTCAAGTAGAATGGTGTGTACCGGAGAACGTGACACACGGCGATAATCCGATTGTGCCTTCGGTTCAAATCCCGAATCTCACGGCACTCCCTCCATGTCGTTGAGATCGGTTTTTCCAGTAGAATATCGTAACCCTTCGCAATGCCTTCCATGGCGGGACCATGATGGAGTTGATCGGGAGTGGAGATGATAATTGCGTCCGCGAATTTTTGGGCGCCCGTCGCATGTTCCCACGTGGTGTAGACATGGTTTGGATCGATGTTGTATTTCTGAGCGAAGGTTCTTCGCCGCGTCTCAATCGGTTCTGCAACACCGACGATCTTCATTCGCTCAGGATACTGCAGGCTGTACGCGGCGTATGTATTACCACGGCTGCCGGCTCCGAGGACGATGCACGTCACCGGCTTGCCGGTGTCCGGAAAGGGAGGGAGTATTTCCGGCTCGCTGATGATGACGTCGTCGGCTTTCAGTTCCTGGTGGCCGAGCATTGTTGCAAGGGTGACGGCGCTCAGTCCTTTGAGCGCGTCACGGCGGTTGATGGACGATCCGGTTTTCATAGGGCGTGATTCCTTCCTTGTCCGATGACGGAGACGTTGCCGCACCATGCCTTCGTGGTACAAGCGAAAGCAACTGAGCAGCGGTCAATATAACGTGAGATTCATGGGGTGTCAATTACTTCTGAGTCTCCAGAATGCTGTTGAAATGTACAACATCCGGATGGGCCAGCCGTGGTTTTACCTGTTGGAGGGCTGGCGGAGTTGTCACAATTTGCGTCTGATTTGCCCAAT
>JBBEBV010000347.1:0-2053 GCA_040882165.1 Bacteroidota bacterium | reverse complement strand
GCAGTCGTGATATTCGTATCGCGGGTGGAGCGGATGTGATCCAGCAGTACCTGAACCTGGGTGTCGTCGACGAGCTTGAAATCGCCTTGGCGCCCGTGCTGTTCGGCGGTGGGCGGCGCCTCTTCGAGAACCTACGCGAGCCCGGGTCGCAGTTTCGCATTGACAAGGTTCTTGATAGTCCAGCCGCCACACACTTGCGCTATGTGCGTCAGTGAGGGCGGCCTGACATCCGGTTGCAGCGGACGGTCCGCTGCACCTGCCTACCGGCTGGCAGGCGGCCCGCAGGTGAGCGCCAGGGCGTTAGGCAGCCAAAGCCTAATAAAAAAGTGGTTTATACTTATGCCATACTTTGACGACGACGGAAATGAATTAAATCCCGATCTTATTCCTAAGCCATCGCTTTGTATTGGTTGTCTCAATGACGAAACTGAAGATGAAGAAGAAAAAATGTTGTGCAACTTAACGAGATTAGACCAAAGCGGTGAGAACGAATTCAAGTGTTTTGCATTTACACCAAAGACACCGTTATGGTCTTAAACTAACGGTGTGGCGGCCTAACCAGCGGCTCAAGTTCAGGACGAAGGCACACATCGAATGATTTGGATCTGGATAGCATTCATTGCGTTCGTTCTACTGATGCTGGCACTGGACCTTGGCGTATTTCACCGCAAAGCCCACGTCGTCAGCGTCAAGGAGGCCCTCGTCTGGTCGGCCGTGTGGCTGTCCATGGGGTTGTCGTTCTCTGTCTTCGTCTACTTCGCCTACGATGGCCAGTGGTTCGGCCTTGGCACCGTGGTGGACGCGGTTGATGGGCTGACGAACAGCGGCGCAACAGCAACGGAGAAGTACCTGACCGGCTACGTCGTCGAGAAGTCCCTCAGCGTGGACAACATTTTCGTGATCGCGATGATCTTCGGATTTTTCGCGGTGCCGCCACTCTACCAGCACCGGGTGCTGTTCTGGGGCATCCTGGGCGCTCTGCTCCTGCGTGGCGCGATGATCGGTGTCGGAGCGAAGCTGATCGCCGAGTTCCACTGGATCCTTTACCTCTTCGCCGTGTTCTTGATCCTGACGGCGATTAAGATGCTCTTTCTCAAGACGGATCACACCGATCCGAACAGGAACATCGTTGTTCGGTTGACGCGCCGCTTGTTCCCAGTGACTGCGAGGTTCCACGGGGAGCACTTTGTCGTTCGTGCCGGTGCACCTGCGTCGTACGAGAGCGAGGTCCCCGGCGCGCCCACGGTCCCGGATGAGGTCGTGGACAAGGCTCGGCCGGGAACCCTACTCCTCACGCCTCTGGCGCTGGCGCTCGTCATGGTCGAGACGACCGATCTGATCTTTGCCGTCGATTCGATCCCGGCAATCTTCGCGATCACGGCGGATCCGTTTTTGGTGTTCACCAGTAACGTGTTCGCGATCCTCGGTCTGCGATCGCTCTACTTCGCGCTGGCCGGCATGGTGCAGAAGTTCCGATACCTCAAGGTCTCGCTCGCACTGGTTTTGCTGGTCGTGGGCGTGAAAATGATGCTTGCCGAATGGCTGAAACTCGCTCTCGGGCAACACTTCAACCTGTACTTGTTGACCGTGATCCTCGCGATCCTGGCGGCAGGCGTGGCAGCATCCATACTTGCGGAGCGTCGCCGCATGAACCGCCTAAGAAGCCGATGAAGCTGACGGTCGCCTTCGGCGCCCGCAGCTTATCGGCAGGGCGTTAGGACGGCGGCGGGACGGACATTTTTGCATTGAGATTCAAAAAGTCATATAATGCGCTGTACAGCGGAGGAATTCGGTGCAGTACAATTTCGAGTGGGATCCGGACTAGGCAAAGAAGAATTATCGAAAGCATAGGATCACGTTTGAGCGTGCTGCCCAAATCTTCCTCGACCCCAGCATGCTTTCAATATTCGACGTAGAACACAGCGAAACTGAGGAACGGTGGATAACGATTGGAATTGATGGGAACGGCATTCCGTTGGTTGTCATTCATACTTTCAACGAGATTAACGAAGAAACTGTGCTGATTCGAATCATTTCCACCCGAAAAGCCACG
>JBBEBV010000346.1:0-13012 GCA_040882165.1 Bacteroidota bacterium | reverse complement strand
TTTTTTCCAGTAAGCCTCCGGCTGTGGATAAAAATTCCTTTTTCCGCATCCTGTTCGTGCAGATTCGCGTAGATTCGTGGGTAATCTCATCCTGGGGGAGGTTCGTGCCTCTGTGTTGGCGATGCTGGAATCGGGGAAGAGCGTGCCCCGGTCCGCTGTGACGGAACTTACCAGAACATCGCGTTGATTTGCGTTGTGATCTCCGCCTGCGACCGAATTTCGCTGACTTCGGACTCCAACTCGTCGATGCTGCGTGAGCGGATCTCGGCAAGACGGTTCAGAAGAATCTGCAGGCGCGGATCATCCACCCGCGTCGCTTTCGCGTGATACGACTTCACAGCCTCCCGCTCCTCCTGCATCAACCACTCGATAAGATCCGTTGAACTGGTGAACGATTGTACGGCAGACATAACACACCTCGTGAGAATAATGAATGAACGTTCCTAGAATTTCCCCTCAAAGGACGTTGATAAAACCCGGTCCGATTTATCCACCGCCGGAGGCCTATAAACTAAAGGATGCGACAGCATCCCTCATATTGGAGCTGCGTTTGCCTGATTGTGCAAACTTCCCAGTGGATGATTTTTTCTTTTTCAACAACCCGTTACGAAACGACCTCTTCAGGTATGTTGGTTTTTAAGAGATGAAAATAGATACTGTCGACGAGCGCTTTCCAGCTCGCCTCGATGATATCAGTCGAAACACCGACGGTGTTCCAGGTGGCATGGCCGTTCCTTGAGGTGATCAGGACCCTGACCTTCGCTCCGGTGCCATCCTGCCCGTCGAGCACCCTCACCTTGTAGTCGGCCAGGTGCATTTCTTTTAACTCCGGGTAGAATTTTTCGAGGGCTTTTCTGAGAGCGTTATCCAACGCATTGACCGGGCCGTTCCCCTCCGACGCGGTATGCTCGACTTCCTCTCCCACCCTCACTTTGATGAGCGCTTCTGAAACAGGCTGCTCGTCCCTGGAATTCTTATGAATGATCACCTTGAACCCCTCAAGCTCGAAGAATTCCCGCCAGTTTTTCAGCCGCTGCTTGATCAGCAGTTCCAGGGAACCATCCGCTTCTTCGTAGCGGTACCCCTGGAATTCCTTCTCCTTGATATCGTCCACCATCCCCTGCACATCGGCCGACGGTTCCTTCACGTCGATGCTCAGCTCGGCCGCCTTGTACACCACATTACTCCTCCCCGAGAGATCGGAAACCAGTACACGGCGTTTATTCCCTACGACCTCGGGAGGAATGTGTTCATACGTTTGGGGTGTCTTCATCACAGCGCTGACGTGCACGCCCCCTTTATGCGCAAACGCGCTCTGTCCCACAAACGCGAGATGCTTGCGGGGGGCCAGGTTTGCCAGTTCGCTGACAAAGTGCGAGAGGTCGGTCAGCATCGTCAACTGTGCCCGCTCCACACAACGGTAGCCAAGTTTGAGCTGAAGGTTGGGAATGATGGAGCAGAGATTGGCATTTCCGCAACGCTCTCCATAGCCGTTGATCGTACCCTGGACATGCACAGCCCCCTGTTTGATTGCAGCGATTGAGTTCGACACCGCGAGCTCGCAGTCATTGTGGGTGTGGATACCGAGCGGAACGGAAACGTGCTTTGCCACTTCACCGACGATGGACTCGACTTCGTCCGTCATCGTTCCACCGTTCGTATCACACAACACGATCTGGGCGGCGCCCCCATGCTCTGCGGCCTTCAGGGTTTGGAGCGCATAGCCCGCGTTATCCTTAAAGCCATCGAAGAAATGCTCGGCATCGTAGATTAATTTCCGCCCCTGTAACTTCAGGTAAGAAACCGACTCCTCGATGATCTCCAGGTTTTCCGCCTCCGAAATCTGCAAAGCCGACTTCACGTGAAGGATCCATGTTTTGCCAAAAATCGTCACCACCCGAGTTTCGGCCTCCAGCAGGGCGACGATGTTCGGATCATCCTCGACGCGGTTCTTCGCCCGGCGGGTACTCCCGAAGGCGGCGATCTTTGCGTGGTGAAAGCGCTCTTCCTTGACGCGCCGGAAGAACTCGAGATCCCGCGGATTCGATCCCGGCCATCCCCCTTCTATATAGTGGATGCCGAACTCGTCAAGCTTCCGCGCAATCCGGAGCTTGTCCTCCACGGAAAACGAGACGTCTTCCCCCTGGGTGCCGTCCCTCAGTGTCGTATCGTACAATTCGATGTTCTTCATGGTGATCACCATTCCGGATTATGAACGCCTACTTCTTCTCCCAGTTTTCCGGCCGTAATGCGCGAACGGCTGCGCCGGCCCGCCACATCTCAGATTGCTTCCACTCGTTCAGCTCCTTTTCCAACCGCTCACGATAATCCGGGGCGCTGCAACTCTCCAACACCCGCTTCGTTTCGACTCCCTCCTGAACATCCCGATAGAGGAGTTCGAAGAGGGGTTTTGCAGCCATCTCGAAATGCTTGGCCCAGTCCAGAGCCCCGCGCTGCGCCGTCGTGCTGCAGGAAGCGAACATCCAATCCATTCCATTCTTACCGATCAGAGGGTACAGACTCTGTGTGGCTTCCTCGACCGTTTCATTGAATGCTTCGCTGGGAGAATGTCCCTTGGCCCGTAATGTGTCGTACTGCGCTTTCATCAGACCGGCAATCGCCCCCATCAGGACACCCCGCTCTCCCGTCAGGTCGCTGTGCACTTCGTTCGCAAACGTGGTGGGGAAGAGATATCCGGAGCCAACCGCGATCCCTAATGCAATCGCCCGTTCCCTCGCCGTGCCGGTGGCATCCTGGTGGACTGCAAAGCTGGAGTTAATTCCGCTTCCTGCAAGAAAATTGGAACGAACTGTCCGACCGGCGCCCTTTGGAGCCACGAGGATTACATCGACGTCGGGGGGAGGGACAACGCCCGTCTGTTCTTTGAACACCACGGAGAAACCATGCGAAAAATAGAGAGCCTGTCCCTTCCGCAAATTCCGTTTTACGAGGGGCCATTGTTCCTTTTGTCCCGCATCGGAAAGAAGGTACTGGACAACTGTCGCCTTCCGGATAGTCTCCTCCAGGTCGGAGAAGAGTGTTTTTCCTTCCACCCAGCCGTCACGCAGGGCATCGGCCCATCCCTTCCCTCCTTTTCGCTGGCCGATAATTACATTGATCCCATTGTCGCGGAGATTCAACGATTGACCATACCCTTGAGGTCCGTACCCCAGAATCGCCACCACCTCCTTCTCCAACGTTTGTTTTGCCCTGGAAAGGGGGTACTCCTCGCGCGTGATCACTTCTTCCTTCACGCCGCCAAAATCGATAAGAGCCATTGCCGTTTTTCTCCTCCTGGTTGATTCGATTGTAAAGGCCGGGTTAACCACCACGAGCCGTATCAGTATCTATACATTCGTTGTGCTACGGGAATCTGCTGTTGAGCGATGGTTACAGGGAGCGGAGCCGGCCCGCCTTTGGGAGTTACTCTCCAGAACATCGGACCATACTCCGCCCATTTCATCAAGACTTCCTGCGCTCTCGTGCTGTTGGTGAATACAAGATGACGATGGATGATGGCCTGAAGAAAGCGCGTTTCCTCTTCGGGGTCTATTCGCCGGACCGTCACAAGGTCGGGATTCAGCCTCCGTTCAAAATCACCGAGGAGATCGAGGACGAACGCGACACCACCGGTCATTCCCGCACCAAAATTGCGGCCAGCCGTTCCAAGGACCACCACGGTGCCATGCGTCATATATTCACATCCGTGGTCCCCCACCCCTTCCACCACTGCGAGCGCCCCGCTGTTGCGGACGCAGAATCGTTCCCCCGCTCTGCCGCTGGCGAACAGTGCTCCACCGGTTGCACCGTAGAGCACCGTATTGCCGACAATCACTTCCTGTGCGGAGTTAAACCGGTTGCTCGAAGGCATGACGACGATCTCTCCGCCACTCATCCCTTTCCCGACATAGTCGTTCGCCTCCCCGGTCAAGGTCATGCGAACCCCGTGCACCAGGAAAGCCCCGAAGCTCTGCCCGGCGCTCCCCGTGAATCGAAGGTGGATGGTATTCTCGGGCAGACCACGATCGCCATACAAGTATGCAATTTCACCCGAGAGCTTTGTGCCGACCGAACGGTTGACGTTCCGGATCTTATAGTTTCGGGTCAAAGCGATTTTATCGCGCAAAGCGTCCTTCACATCCTGCAGGATCGTGTCGTCAAGCGGCTTATCCGGCTTGTCATTCCTGTGCCAGATCCGAAGCCGCTGATCGTTTTCAAAATCCCTTCGTGCAAGGATGCCACTCAAGTCTACGGTATTGGCTTTTGGATGATCGATGATGACCCGCTGTTTCAAAAGGTCCGTCCGGCCGATGACCTCATGGAGCGAACGGAAACCGAGTCCCGCGAGGATCTCCCGCACATCCTGTGCGACGGCATGAAGATAATTGATCAGCATTTCGGGTTTCCCCTCGAACCTTGCGCGCAGGGCCTCGTCCTGGGTGGCAATACCGACCGGGCACGTATTCAAATGGCACTGGCGGACGTAGCGGCAACCGAGTGCGATCAACGCCGCCGTTCCGAAATTATATTCCTCGGCGCCCAGCATGGCCGCGATGACAATATCCCGCCCCGTCTTTAATCCGCCATCGACACGGAGCGTAATTCGTTCCCGCAAGCCGTTCATCACCAGTACCTGTTGTGCCTCGGCGATACCGAGCTCCCATGGGGCCCCCGCGTTTTTTACCGAACTCAGCGGTGAAGCGCCCGTGCCCCCTTCATGTCCGCTGATGAGAATGACGTCCGCGTACGCTTTCGCAACCCCCGCTGCGATCGTACCGATCCCCGCCTCCGAAACGAGCTTCACGCACACGCGCGCACGGGCATTCACCTGCTTCAGATCATAAATCAACTGGGCAAGGTCTTCGATACTGTAAATATCATGGTGCGGTGGCGGAGAGATGAGCGCTATGCCCGGAATCGCCTTCCTGAGGCGGGCGATCAGGGGCGAAACCTTGTTGGAAGGGATCTGTCCCCCCTCGCCCGGCTTGGAGCCCTGCGCCATCTTGATCTCAAGCTCCATGGCGCTTGCGAGATATTCCGCCGTCACACCGAACCGTGCCGATGCAACCTGTTTAATGGCGCTGTTCGCAGAATCTCCGTTGGGACGCATGTGGAATCGTTGGGGATCCTCTCCCCCTTCGCCACTGTTGCTCTTGCCGCCGATCCGGTTCATGGCAATGGCAATCGTCTCATGCGTCTCGGGCGATAAGGATCCAAGCGACATCGCCGCCGTGGTAAAGCGCTTTCGTATGTCCTCCCCCCCTTCCACCTGATCGACCGGGATCGGGTGGTTGATATGTTTGAACTCAAGAAGGTCCTTGATGCCAATCGGCGTTGTTGCGTCGATTGCCTGCTTGACGTGACTGAACTCTTCGCTGCCTCCCGTCGCCACCAGCCGCTGCATGGAGCGCAGGGCGTCCGGGGACCAGGCATGGCGCTCCCCATTCTTCCTGAACCTGTAATTCCCTTCGTCGGCAAGAGAGGCTTTCTCCGCTGCGAAGGCCCGGGCGTGTCTGTCCATCGCTTCACGAGCGATCTCACGCAGACCGATGCCTCCGATGCGGGAAGGGGTTCCGGAGAAATATGCATCGACCACTTCGGTTGAAAGGCCAAGGGCCTCGAAAATCTGTGCTCCACGATACGACCCCAGGAGCGAAATGCCCATTTTCGACATCACTTTCAGGATCCCGGCCTCGATCGCCAACTTGAAGTTCCTGCATGCCTCTTGCACCGAAACGGCGGAGCCGGGTCTCAGTTCTATCATGGACCGGATCGTCTCAAATGCCAGGTAGGGGTGGACTGCATTCGCTCCATATCCGAATAACGTCACAAAATGATGCACATCGCGCGGCTCTCCGGTTTCCACAACCACGCTGACCCTGAGACGCTTCTGCCTTCGCAGCAGGTGATTATGGACTGCCCCCACGGCGAGCAGGGCAGGGAGCGGAGCGTTCGTTTCATTCACACCGCGATCGCTGAGGACGATCAGTGACTTGCCTTCATCCACTGCCCGCTCCGCGGCGAGACAAAGCATGTGCAATGACTGCGCGAACCCTGAATCCCCAAGCGTGACATCGAAAAGGATGGGGAGCGTTGCCGACTCGAATCCCGGTTCGGCAAATGACATGAGCGCCTGGAGCTCTGTATGGAAGAGAACGGGACTCGGCAGCTCCACCTGCCTGGCATGCTCCGGGGTTTCGCCAAACCAGTTCCGCCGGTACCCCAGCTTGCTTGTCAAAGACATCACCAACCGTTCACGGATGGGATCGATCGGAGGATTCGTCACCTGTGCAAATTGTTGCCGGAAATAGGCCGGGAGAAGTTTCGGGAATTTCGAAAGGACCGCGATCGAAGCATCGTCCCCCATGGAACCGATCGGTTCTTTCCCCTCTTCGATCATCGGCTTCAGCAACGTCGTAACCTCCTCCGCACCGTAGCCAAAGCAGAGTTGCTGGCGTATTAATTGTCCCGATGGCACGGCCCCGGTGCCTCCGCTGATAGCCTCTTCGACTTCCGGCAACTTGCGAAGGTTCGCATCAACCCATTGGACGTACGGTTTCCTCCGGGCGATTTCCTTCTTGATCTCAAGGTCCCTCAACAGGACCCCCTGGTCGGTATCGACGGCAATCATCTGTCCGGGACCAAGCCTTCCCTTCTCGACGACATGCGCATCATCGAGTTCAAGCGCACCGACTTCGGACCCCAACACGATCAGGCCGTCGGATGTTATTTTGTACCGTGCCGGACGAAGCCCGTTCCGGTCGAGGGTGGCGCCGATGATACCACCGTCGCTGAAGACCAGTGCCGCCGGACCGTCCCACGGCTCGCTGAAACACTCGTTGTACTCGTAGAACTTTCTCACTTGTTCGTCGATATCGTCCCTCGCCCGCCACGCCTCGGGCACGAGCATCATCATCGCATGGAGGATGGAGCGGCCGGAAAGCGTCAGCGCTTCCAGGGCATTATCGAGATGGGCTGAATCGCTTCCCCCGGGCTGAATGAGCGGCTTCAGAAGCTTGATATTTTCCCCCCAATAGTCCGATGCGAGCTCCGCTTCGCGTGCCTGAGTCCACACGCGATTCCCCTGGATCGTGTTGATCTCTCCGTTATGGGCGAGCATCCTGAAGGGCTGTGCAAGTCCCCACGTTGGGAACGTGTTCGTGCTGTACCGTTGATGATACATGACGAACGATGACTCGAACTCCGGATGCTTCAGGTCGGGAAAAAACCGGTCGAGCTCCGTTGCAATCATCAGCCCTTTGTAGACGATCGTCCGGCTTGAAAACGAGCTGATGTAGAAGTTCCTGATCTTCGTTTTCATGGTGTGCTTTTCAATCTCTTTGCGCGAGAGAAAGAGGATCCGTTCGAACTCCGCCTGACTGATGTGTTTCGGTTTCCTGACGAAGACCTGCTGGATACTCGGCGCGGTCAGTGCGGCGCTATCGCCGATCACCGAAAGATCGACCGGCACCTCTCTCCATCCCAACAATCCCATCCCTTTGCTGGTGATGACATACTCCACCAACGCTTTGCAGAGAGCATACGAATCCTCGTCTCCGCGGGGCATGAACATCATCCCGACACCCAACTCCTTTTCAAAATCGATGTGCGCCCCGAGTTTTGGATTATCGAGCAACAGGAAGCGGACAGGAAGCTGGACCAGGATTCCGGCGCCATCTCCGGTCTGTGTATCCGCTGCAACCGCCCCCCGGTGTGTCAGGTTGCACACCGATTGGATTCCTTTCCTGACGACGTCATGGCTCTTCTTCCCGGCAATATTGGCAACGAAGCCCATGCCGCACGCATCGTGCTCGAAGCGCGGGTCGTAGAGCGGAAAACTGCTTGAAGTGATTGGTTGCATAAATTCGTTGTGGTAATTCAGTTGAAACTTGATGAGTGCAGCTGCTATCCACTCATTGTGTTCTTAAGATTTGACACTATCTGATTCAGCAATTGAACATAGCCCCTTCCCCTCCACGTTTTTTGTGTCCCGCTGTTTTTAAGCGGGATTTGGGGAGGATAGGGACAAGGTCTGCTGTTATGTGCTCTCGTTAGCAAGTGATCCAAATAGTAGGATGCTGACGCATCCATTTTTGGTACGCCGCCGGCCCCTCTCCTAAAAGGAGAGGGTAACGCGGTAGCTATCAATAATACCTTCTCACCAGTGGTCAATGAGCACAGTTCACCAAACAAATCATAAGCCCTCTCTCAAGAAGCAGTGCTGGCGGGGAATGACGTCTGCCTCTGGACAAACGAACATTGACCTTGTCTACACATCGCCCTGGAACTCCCGCTTGAGGGCGACCCTCCCGGTCCGGGCCAGTTCCTTGATCCCGAAGGGTTTCAGCATGGCGATAATCGCGTCCACCTTTTGCTCGCTTCCGGTGGCCTCCAGCGTCAGGGTCTTCGAGCTGATGTCGACCACCTTGGCGCGGAAAATTTCGGCGATCTGCATGATCTCCGACCGTGACTCTGTGGTCGATTGGACTTTGATAAGAACCAGCTCACGCTCGACAAAACTTTCGAAGGTGAGATCGACCACCTTGATCGTATCGATCAACTTGTTCAATTGTTTGGTGATCTGTTCGATGATCTGGTCGTCGCCCCGGGTCACGACCGTCATGCGGGAGATATCACCCTCCTCCGTCGGCCCAACCGTAAGGCTGTCGATGTTATACCCCTTGGCCGCGAACAAGCCGGCGACGCGGTTAAAGGCACCGAATTTGTTTTCGACCAGAATCGAAATGGTATGTTTTTGCTCCTTCTCCTCCCCATTCGCCCTCGCGGTTGGTGTGTTTGTTGTCTGTGCCATAGGTCGATGTTATCCTTTCGTGAGAATCATCATCTCTTCAACAGCCACATCCCCATCGGTTGCCACAGCAACCGGTTCGGGCGTGTCGAGCATCTCGTTGACGGTCTGACCGGCAGGAATCATGGGATAGACATTGTCTTCCTTTGCCACGGCAAACTCGATAAACACCGGCCCCTCGTTATACTCCATCGCGCTCCGAATCGCGTCCTCCACCTGACCGGGTTCGGTAACCTTCAACGCACGGGCTCCATACGCCTCAGCCAACTTCACGAAGTCGGGATTATACAACTCCACATGAGAATAGCGCCGGCGCCAGAACAGCTCCTGCCATTGCCGGACCATCCCCAGGAAACCGTTATTGATCAAGAAGATCTTCATCGGGAGTTTATGCTCGACGATCGTCGCCATCTCCTGGACGTTCATCTGGAACCCGCCATCGCCGCTCACGGAGATCACCGGAAGATCTTTGCGGCCAAACGCGGCCCCCATCGCGGCAGGGAGGGAAAATCCCATGGTCCCCAACCCACCGGAAGTAATGTGGGATCGCGGATGCACCCAGTTATAAAACTGAGCCGTCCACATCTGATGCTGACCCACATCCGTGACGACAATAGCGTTCCCCTTTGTGATCTCCCCCAGTTTATGAATCACATATTGAGCCCGAAGTGCGTTCCCAACCTTGTAGCGAAGCGGATGTTCTTTCTTCCACTGATCGATGGTTTTCAACCAATCCGTTGTCTCGCCGGGCTGGACGAGATCGATCAATTTGTTCAGTACTTTTTTCACATCCCCGACGATGGGGACATCGACCATGACATTTTTACTGATCGCAGATGGATCGATGTCGATGTGAATCTTTTTCGCTTCCGCGGCAAACGCTTCCACCTTGCCGGTCACGCGGTCGTCGAACCGGGCTCCGACGGCGATAAGGACGTCGCAGTAGCTCACAGCCACGTTCGAGTACCAAGTCCCGTGCATACCCAGCATACCCATAGAGAGAGGATTGTTCTCCGAAAAACAGCCGAGACCATGCAACGTGGTTGTCACGGGACACTGGAGTTTCTCCGCCAGGGCGGCCAACTCGGCGCTGGCATTTGAATTGATTACTCCGCCACCGACGTACAGAACCGGACGCTTTGCAGCATTGATCAGGTCGGCCGCTTTCTTTACCTGCTTCATATGGCCTTCCACCACAGGATTGTAACTTCGCAGGTGGACGAACTTGGGATACTCGAAGATCGCCTTCTGGGCCATGACATCCTTGGGCAAATCAACCAGGACGGGACCGGGACGACCGGTGGTGGCGATGTAGAATGCCTCTTTGATGATTCTCGCAAGATCGCGAACATCCTTCACGAGATAATTGTGTTTCGTGATCGGCCGGGTGATCCCGACAATATCCGCTTCCTGAAATGCATCGTTCCCGATGAGCTTCAAGGGGACCTGACCGGAAAAGACGACGATCGGGACCGAATCCATATACGCGTCAGCAATCCCGGTGACGGTGTTGGTTGCTCCGGGACCGGAGGTCACGAGTACCACACCGGGCTTCCCGGTCGCTTTCGCATAGCCTTCAGCCGCATGCGTCGCACCCTGTTCATGCCGTACCAACACGTGGTTGATGTCCGAGAGATCAACGAGCGCGTCGTAGACGCCGATGATCGCTCCGCCGGGGTACCCGAAGACGACCTCCACCCCTTCTTCAATCAGACAGCGGACGAAGATCTCGGACCCGGTCATCGATTTCCCGAAATGGTTGTGGTTTGCGTTTGGGCCTTTTTGATGCGGCATACCGTTTCCTCTTGATTTGTGAATTGCTGTTTTTGCCACCAAGGTCTAGAAAAAGACCCGGCTTGATCGTATTCCAGGTGTTGCGTTCCGAAAAAAGACCTAAAAAAGTCTTCCCACGAATCTTCACAAATCCTCACTAAGGATGATTCAGGACCGCCCAGTTTCAGATATTAGTGCAGATTCGCGTAGATTCGTGGGTAATCTCATCTTGGGGACATCTTCAAGGTACTTCTGAACCGAGACACTCGATTTGGCTACGATTCATTGCGAGAAGTCCTGCGTCTGTTTGACGCAGGACCGGTTTTCAGACATCGCACAGCGGTCACTTTGCGATTCAGCTGAAAACCATCTCCGCAATGAAATTCTTCACCAAACGCCCCGGCTATTTTACCACGGATGGCACACAGAGGATCACCGATAACGGCAAGATCTTGGATTACCATGCACCTTCGGAGATTCCGATTCCGTCTCAAAAAGGCACTGATGGCAATTCCTCGGTGCCAATCGGTGTGTCATCGGTGGTAACAAACGCTGCGCAAAACCGGTTTTCCCTTTCATCAGAGATTCAGATCCGTGACAGCCCCCAGGCTGCTGCTTGAAACGAGTAACGCATACTTCGCCAGAACACCCGAGGTGTAACGGGATTTCGGAACCTGCCATTGTTTCCGTCTTGCCGACAATTCAGTATCGGACACGTTGAGTTGAAGCGAGCGTTTCTCGGCGTCGATACTGATCACGTCCCCCTCCTCGACGAGTGCGATTGTCCCCCCGACAGCCGCCTCGGGAGAAACATGCCCGACAACCATCCCATAGGTTCCTCCTGAAAACCGTCCGTCGGTGATCAATCCCACCGCATCGCCAAGTCCGGCCCCGATAATGGCCGATGTTGGGGCGAGCATCTCACGCATGCCAGGCCCCCCTTTTGGACCTTCGTAGCGTATGACAATGACATCACCCGCCTTGATCAATCCGGCGAGAATCGCACGCAAACAATCTTCCTCCGAATCGAATACCCTCGCAGGTCCGGTGATCTTCGACGTTTTGATTCCGGTGATCTTGGCCACAGCCCCATCCGGTGCGAGGTTGCCGCGCAGAATGGCAAGGTGACCATGCGCATACAAGGGATTCTTCCACGAACGGATCACGTCCTGATTCGTGGCGGGCTCTGAAGGGACGGAGGCGAGGAGTTCGGCAACGGTTTGTCCGGTGATCGTCTGACAATCGCCGTGGATGAGACCATGCTCGAGGAGCATTTTCATAACCTGGGGAACACCGCCGGCGCGATGAAAATCGGTGGTGACGTACTTGCCTGAGGGCTTCAGATCGCAAAGGACCGGCACGCGGGCGCGGATCGTTTCAAAATCATCGATCGTCAGCGGAACATGCGCGGCATGGGCAATTGCAAGGAGGTGGAGGACTGCATTTGTTGAACCACCGATCGCGTTAACGACGGCGATGGCGTTCTCGAAGGCTTTGCGGGTGAGAATCTGTTTGGGGAGAATTTGCTTACGAACCGCTTCGGTGAGCGTACGCGCCGAGGCTGCGGTGCTTTCGCTCTTCTCTTCGTCCTCTGCCGCCATCGTGGACGAGTGCATTAAGCTTAACCCCAGCGCTTCGATGGCCGAGGACATGGTGTTGGCGGTAAACATTCCGCCGCACGAACCGGCTCCGGGGCACGAATGGCGCTCGACTTCCAGCAATTCCTTTTCGTCGATCTTTTTTGCACTGAATTGACCGACCGCCTCGAACGCGCTGACCACGGTGAGATCGCGACCGTTGTGGTGTCCGGGCTTGATCGTTCCGCCATAGACGAAGATGGCGGGGATATTCATCCGGGCCATGGCGATCATCGCCCCCGGCATGTTCTTATCGCATCCGCCGATGGCAAGAACGCCATCGAACGATTGCGCGTTACAGACCGTTTCGATCGAATCGGCAATGACCTCGCGCGAGACGAGGGAGTACTTCATTCCTTCCGTCCCCATCGAAATGCCATCGCTCACCGTGATGGTGCCGAAGACCTGTGGCATGGTCCCGGCGGAGCGGAGCGCGTCGATGGCCCTGTCGGCCAGTCCATCCAATCCGACATTGCACGGGGTGATGGTGCTGTAGCCGTTGGCAACGCCGATGATCGGTTTATTGAAGTCGTCGTCGCTGAACCCGACGGCGCGAAGCATCGCCCGGTTGGGTGTTCGTTCCGCACCACGTTTGATTGTATCACTGCGCATCATGCACCTGCTCGACAAAAAAGTTATACTTTTCCGCCAGAGGTGAACTTTGCTTTACCGGTTATACTTGAAGGATTGTATGTTAGGTGTGCACGAGTTGGCCTCTGGCGTCGGGTTAGGCAATAATAATTAGGCCTAGGACGCTAAAGAGGACAACGAGAAGAATGGGAAGAATGCTGAT
>JBBEBV010000345.1:0-2066 GCA_040882165.1 Bacteroidota bacterium | reverse complement strand
TCGTTCCACTTTACAATATTCTTGTTCACGCGGTCATCGGAGTACATGCGCGTTATATTCTTCCGACAAACGAAATTCTCCTGCCATTCATTGCTGCCATGGTCGTATCGCGATTCTCTTCAACCGAATCAAGTCAAGCTCTAAAACGCGTCTGAAACGACAAAGGTCGCTCCTCCGCTGATCTCTCCGTTATTGGAAAACTGAGTTTTATCCCGAACGACAGAATCTACCAGCGATTGGTCAAAATTCCAATACCCCAGCAATCCTGTCTCCATTCCTGAGAGTCGTTCATGCATGGCCTTGACAAGTTGCTGTCGGGTTCTCGCAGCATTCCAAAGTCTCACCTCATCCATCCGCCCCTGAAAATAATTGTCCCCAAATAGGCTGTGATAGCCCTGACCCAGAAGGAAACCGTTTTGTCCATAGTACACCGTTGTTGTTTCCGGTTTTTCCTTCACCAGCACACCATCCAAATAGATCTTTAGCCACTGTTTGTCATAGGTCCAGGCGAAATGGACCCACTTCTTCACAGGCAGGACAGTGTCCTTAAAGACCGTTTGATTGAGGTTGTGGCAATGACAACAAAGAAGTAAACCCTGTTGTTTCCATAAACAAACCCGTATCCGTCACCCGTGTTCCATTGATCTATCGCCGTGGCGCTCAGGAGAGGAATCATGGTGGCGCGCAGCGTATCAAACCACACGAGCATTTCAAGAGTGATATGTGTGGGCTCCAGGAGGCTCGCATTATTGAAGGAAACGAGAGCGGCCCCGGGGAACCTCATTGCGATGTTGGGGTCCCCGGGTTGGGATTGCCAGGTGGAAGGACTTTGTCGCAAGACACTATGAGCGAAAGTAGGAGAGAAATCAATGCACCGACGAGAAATTTCATTTGGGCACCCGCTGCTATGATTCTCAGAAATCCGATAGAGAAAGTCAAGCTGGCGGATCTTCGGGTAGTCGTGGCGTATCGGCAGGCCGACCGTTCCCCCTTATCACAGAAATGATTTTCTGACTACCGCGTGAGAAGGGTAGTGATTTCCAGTAGGGAGATCATTCTTCGGTAAATTCGAACTTCGTCAATCGCTCCATCGTAAAACCATTCCCCACCCGAAATTTCCTGCTTTCCAATCATCAGATAGGAGCTACCCACCATGGCTGGACCCAGGAACGGGCTGCTCGTCGCAATCCAAGAGCCCGGCGTTTCAACGCCATCAATGAATAATGATGTTTTTGTCGTGTCATTGAACCTATGCGTGATGACGATCAGGTGCCACTGACTATCCGCAACGGCACTGTAGCTGTTCGTGTCCGGCGCAAATCGTTGAAAGGGATCCGGACCGGCTTGGGCATAGAAGAGAATATGATTGACGTCAAGGTGAACCTGAAAGTGGATAGGGTAATCGGGAATTGTGTAGTCACGTTTTGAAAGCAAGGTGTATGCATCATAGCCGCCGGGAGAAAAAGGGACGGCTTTCATCCAGAACGCTATCGTGATGTCTTTTGTGAGAGAGTCAAGAATGGGCGAATCATTAAAAATGATGGCCGAGGATGTGCCATTGAAAGAATAGGCCTGCGTATCCCGGTCAAACCTGTCTTTCACCAAGGTTGTGTTGGCCGGTGTTCCATGAATCGCGTTACCACTCACGTCATTGGCGGACCCAGAGAAAGGAAGATGCAATACAAGGTCGGTCTTCAACGGATCTGAATCTGTTACGGGCGGTGCAACGGTAGTGGTCTTGCAGGAAAAGAATGATAGGATGAAGAAAACAACAATGATCTGCTTCATACCCCCTCCTATAGGATGAGATTCTAAGAAAGTCGCATCAATAAAGTAGACATAATCGACCGACTTGTCAATCCTTGTTGCCCTCCCCCACCCATAAAGTAAAACGAAAACAGAACCCGTTACTGATTTGTCCGATGAATCGAAATGTAAATCGGAAGGTCGAAAACAATCATGCCCGCCGGATACATCTGCGGCGGGCATGGAAGAAGGTGAGGAGACTTCTTACTGGCTTCCCGAAGGAGCTTGTGGCCGTGCGGCCGGAGTTGACTTCCGCGGAA
>JBBEBV010000344.1:0-2071 GCA_040882165.1 Bacteroidota bacterium | reverse complement strand
TTAAGGCTCGGGCAGCATCATGCCCGCTCCTGGAATCGCCTCCGGCACTTTGGTCCTCGCCGGAAAATACCTCCTCTCTCTCCTGCAAGCAATCATGTTACCATGGGGTAACTGTTTTAATTACCCCGTGATGTCACCAAGCGGGTGACCTTTGCGGTCGTCTTTGGCAGTACGATCAAGGACCCCTGGGGCAACATGAAGGCGGGATTCAAGGCCACGACGACGATCAATCGGTTTGAGTACGGATTAAAGTGGAATGCACTAACGGAAGCCGGCGGTGCGACGGTGGGCAAAGAGGTGGGCATTACCCTGAATCTCAAATTTACGCAGAACAAAGCATCGTAACGACTCTCATACTTCAACAGCGATACCGGAGTTCTTCTTCCTTTTTAACCTTCACCGGTGGCTTCTGCTTCGGTGGCGAATTATTTCGCCGTGCGGATTCCCTTTTTGAACCCTCTTGCGAAATGAGGGATGGCTCTCCACCAAAGAACAGGCTCAACATTTTCCGCCGCTCAACGTCTTGCCTCTCTGCCTCTGTGATGCCCGCATTCAATGTCGGATAAAGAACCTCCTCTTTCCATCCTTGAAATCCTCCGAGCAAGGTATACACACTATCATAGCGCTCCATTTTCAACAAGATCCACGCTTGTGACGCATGAATGCCCCCTTCGGAATACAATACCACCATCTCATTTCTCTCTATGCCGTGATTCAACAACTCTTCGACGGACATCATCTTGGAATCGACAATATGTTGACGAACATGCGAGAGAGAATCCCGAAGATCGATCAATCGGATACTCCTGCCTGCATAAATCTGTTCGGCAAGTTCAAGCGGGGTGACGTGATCCCCTTCGGTTTCTATGAGCATGGCAATTTCCTTCAGGTGACGATCCTCTCGTGTCGGTATGCCGATGAACGCGGCAAGCAAGGCGAGGATCAATGCAATGGAGGCGAGGACTTTATTGAGAGTCATACAGAACGAAACCTTGCTTCGAGTTTTTCCGCGCCATAGAATCCCGCAAGTGCAGCGACAACGACCAGGAGAACCGTGGTGCCGTGTGACAGATTGAAAACCTGCGACAATGTGATCTCTCCCATCGGTGTCGATGAATACCAGGCTTCCAGGAAGGGAAAAAGCTCTCCAAAAAGAAGAATGCCCGCGAACATTCCTGTGAGATGGATCCATCCGTCCATTTTTCCCGTCACTGCTGCCACGCAGCAAGTGCCGGGACAATATCCCCCCATCACGAATCCCACGCCGAACACCAGGCCGCCAACAAATTGCGGGACAAGGTATGTCGGCAAAACCCGAACGAGCGATAAATCGACGAATCCGATCCACGAAAGCCAGAAGAGACCGAGCATCGCAGTCACGATCGCCGTGAACATCACCTTGAAGACGGTCAGATCACGGAGATAGAACTGCTGAGCCAGTTTTACGCTGCTGCCGAATCCCGCCTGCTCCAGGAAGAAACCGAACCCGATGCCGATCGGCACCGCGAGGAGGAGAGCCGTATCGTTCCCGAACAATCCGAGCTGATAAAATGGTGCGTTCATCCTATGTCCATTGTCTTCTGAAGAGATACGCGACCGCGTAGGCGCTGGCAAAGACCGCTATCATGAAGACCCAGCTTCCCACGCTCAGTAATGCGCCGCCGGTTAACGCTTGTCCGCTGGTGCACCCACGCGCCAACTTCGATCCCAGGCCCATCAGTATGCCGCCGCCAAAAGCGTATACCATCCTCGCGGAGACGGTGATACGCGGCCCTTTATCCACCCTCCGCCCGACGCGCCCTGCGATCAATCCGGAAATCAATCCGCCGATCAGCACACCGGCGATCTCATACACAAGCCAGTCGTTGAGCGGATTACCGTTCGGCGTGGCGAGATACTCTTTGTAAAACGCATTCGACTGCGCGTGCGCCGACGCTGCGGCATTCACTCCAAGGGTCACGAACGAACTCAATGCGCCCGATGCCCCGAGTCCGCGCCCCATCACGACAAATGCCGCAAGCAGGACGAGTCCCAGTCCAATGCCGGCGAGATACGGATTCATGTACGGCTT
>JBBEBV010000343.1:0-2075 GCA_040882165.1 Bacteroidota bacterium | reverse complement strand
CGTCGCGACGCGCTGAAGTACGTCGGTGCCACCATCGGCACCATTCCTTTTGCCAATCTCCCGTCATTTGAGATGTTCGAGCACCAGAGCGTCGTGCTGGACGACGACGTTCTGAAACAACTCGACCGGATCAAATCCGAGCCCGCGTGCCGGTGTGAAGTCCGGATGGAACGGGGGGGCGCACGCTTGTTTTTGAACGGGAAGGAGGAGTTTCCCTTCTTCGCCGTCAGCTCGAGTCCGCTACGCACAGCGCCAAGCTACCGGAAGGCGGGCATCCGCTTCCTGCATCCGTTGATCGGTCCGGAAGTCGGCTGGACGGGGCCGGGCAAATACGACTGGTCGCAGTTCGACAAGTACTTTGCGAAACTGCTGGAGCTTGTCCCCGACGCGTACATCCTCCCCCGCGTGCACCTGTATGCGCCGGTCTGGTGGAAGGAAGCGCACCCGGAAGAGCTGGTAAAATGCGGCCTTCCCATCCCGGAGGGGCAGTACAAGGCCGCCGCGCAGTTCATCGAGCCGGAGTCGGGGTTCAACTGGACCTCGATGTTCGATTCGTACGCGGCGTCGTTTGCTTCGGAACTCTGGAAAAAAGAAACCGGGGAAATGCTGAGAAACTTCCTGCGCCACATGGAAGCCTCGCCGCTGAAGAGCCGGATGATGGGCTACCAGGTCTCCGGGATGCATACCGGGGAGTGGCATTACATCGGCTGTGGCTCGATACCGGATTACAGCGTGCCGATGGAGAAAGTGGCTGGACCGATCCCCTCGGTGGAGCGGCGGATCAACAAAGGGGGACCGTTGATGCGCGACCCGGCCAAGGACCGCAACATCATCGAGTTCTATCGCAAGTATCACAAGAACACGGCGGAGACGATCGCCGGCTTCGCGAAGATCGTCAAAGAGGAAACCGGCCGCCGGGTCATTTGCGGAACCTTCTTCTGCTACGTACTGGAGAACGTGATGATCCAGGAGGCGGGTCACCTGGTGCCGGAGCCGGTGCTCCACTCCCCAGACCTTGACTACATCGCAACGCCGTACACGTACCAGCGGAGCAACGTGCCGGGGAATCAGCGATGGGACAGCGACGTGATTGACGATGCTGGGAACCTGCTGGGCCGCGCGCGTGGCGTCGGGGGCGATGGCGCCTATCGGATCCTGAGCGAATCGATGCGGCGAAATAATAAAATGTTCATTTCCGAAATCGACCCGAGCACGTATGTCGAGACATACCGCCGCAGTGAAGGGGGTTCCGGTTCGGACACCGTTGAAGGGACGCTGAAGATCCTCCGCCGGGACATCGGGCAGGTCTTCGCCACGGGGCATGCCGGCTGGCTGTTCGACTTCGGACATTACAGTCCGCCGTTCAAAGCCAACAAGAGCTGGTACGACGACCCACCGATGACAAAGGAGATTAAAGGGTTATTGGAATTGGGAGAGAAGCACCGCTCGAAGCTCGATATCAGTCCGGTTTCCGAGATCGCCGCGGTGTATGAGCCGAAGAGCTGGCTCGCCACCCAGCACTGGAAGGCGGAGGAGCCGTGGGAGGGATTCGGCATCGTGATCAGCGATTTCATCGGGCACTGGATGGTAAACTCGCAAGCGCGGACGATCCACCGCATCGGCGCTCCGGCCGACTTCCTTTACCGGTTCGACCTGAAGCCGGAGGACCGTTCGAAGTTCAAGCTCTTCCTGATGGTGAACACGTTTTACCTGACGCCGGATGAGGTAAAGAACCTCCAGGCGCTTTTCAAGGGGAGCGGCGCCACGGTTGTCTGGTTCTATGCGCCGGGGTATATCGGTCCGGACAAGTTCGAGCCGTCACAGATGGAAGCGCTGACCGGATTTACATTCAAGCGGATTGATTACCCGGGTCCGATGATGATTCGCTGTAAGATCGACGACAGTGGAACCAAATTCTACCGCGACTTCGGCGTGAAGAAGCCCCACTACCCGCGCTTTGCGGTGGTGCGGGGAGAGGACAAGTCGATACGGGTGCATGGCATCTGGAGCGACAACGAAGAGATCGCGTTTGCGAGCAAGGAGCACGACGGGTTCACATCGTACTACGTAGGCAC
>JBBEBV010000342.1:0-2111 GCA_040882165.1 Bacteroidota bacterium | reverse complement strand
TCTTCGTCAAGCTTTCCGCCGGTGCGGACGCCGCTGCAAACATCGAGAGCGTACGGTCGAACCTTTCGGATCGCGTCGGCGACGTTCGTATGGTTCAACCCTCCGGCAAGGAAGAGCGGGACCGGAACTGCTTCGCGGATCTTGAGGCTGATGCTCCAATCGTGTGTCCGTCCGGTTCCTCCCAGCACCTTGACGGCGAGATGCGGGTTGCCGGAATCGAGGAGAATCATATCGACGTAGGGAGAAACCGCCACCGCCTCGGCGATGGAGTCTTCGCCGAGAACATGGATCACCTGCACGAGGGCGATTCCCGGAAGTTTATCGCGGAGTTGCTTGTACGTATCCAAGGAAACGGCATCGACAAGCTGGAGGGTGGTAACGTGGGTGCGTCGTTGCTGGGCGATAATCGATGGTGCATCCTGTTTGCTCGTCAGGAGAAACGATGCAATGCCCGGGGGAATCGTTGGGACGATTTCCGCGATACGTTCTTCGGAAACGGGACCCGGTCCACTCGGCATGGCCGAAACAAGTCCGATGGCCGAAGCACCGTACCGGACCGCGAGCCGCGCCTCTTCGATGGTGCCGATGCAGCAGATCTTCACGCGGGGAGTTTGTGAGGGGATCATGGCTCCGGATTATTTGCCGCTCTTTGCTGCAATGCGTTTAGTATGGATTTCCTTATCATCCCGCTTCCCGGCTGGACGATCCACCAATAGAGGCGAAACTTTCTTCGGGCGGATCCATCGGTACAAACAATGCGGGTTTCCGTTTGTATCCGGCGATCGATTCCCTCTCCCTCCACTCTGAAATTCCACGCGGCTTTTGCCCAGCCCGGGTCTTCAAATTTCTTAAACCCCTCCGCGGTGAGGATATCCGGGCATAGTCCGCCGGCCGGTCTCCAGAATTTTCCGATAATCCCGAGAAGAAATTCATCCTTCGTTTCCCCCAGGAAGAGAAACCCCGAACCGATGATCTGATCTAAAATAGGGGTGTTTGCGTCCGATCGGAAGGAAGCGCCGCCGGAGAGGAGAGACGGCACGGATCGAATCGCCATCAGGGTTCTTACCAGGGGAAGGTCGGTCGGAGTAAGTCCTCGCAAGGCCTGAAAAACAGCCCGTGAGGAGGAATTGGTCTGTACTGTGTGGATTTCCCGGAAGTCGTAGTGTGGAAGATATTTGTCCATCAGCATCGAAGCCTCAATTCTCCTCCGGTGCCGTCTCGACCTTCAGGTTCTTCATGGAACGCGCGGTTCTGCGCGCGTTGAACGTCGTGATGATGGCGACTGCGGCAACGATAATCAGGGCAGCGACCAGAATGCGGCCGTTCATCACCTCATTCCCGATCAGCCATCCGAGAAGCACCGCGATCACCGGGTTCACATATGCGTAGGTAGAAACCATCGCGGGAGAGGAAACGCGCAGGAGCCAAACGTAGGAGGTAAACGCGATCAGCGAGCCGAACACGATCAGGTACAGCACTGCGAAAAGGGATCGCGAGGAAATGGCGGGGAGATCAAGTCTTCCCACTTCCCCAAGCAGAAGGCCGGTCAGGGCCAGTAAGCCTCCTCCGGCGAGCATTTCCATGGCTGTTGCCAGCAATGGGTTGGAGGGGAGATCCGCTTTCCGGGAATACAGGGAACCGTACGCCCAGGCCACGGTTGCAAGGACAATCGCGAATGCAGCCGGGAGATACAGATCATCCCCTGCAATAAGTCGTGTAGGGTCGATCAGAAGAAAAATGCCGATTGTCCCAAGCACGAGGCCGCTTATGACGTCCATCGTGGGAGGGGTTTTCCTCTGGAACGCGTCGATCAGCACAAACGAGATGGGGGAGGAGGCGATGATCAGCGCAGTGACGCCGGAGGGAATCCACTGTTCCGCCCACGCCACCACACCATTGCCGGCAAGCAACAACAGCGCGCCGACGATGGTAGCGGATTTCCATTGTGGGAGTGTCGGTTTGCCTGCACCACGACCACGGGCCCATGCGTACAAGATGGCGCCGGAGATCAGGAACCGCGCTCCGGCCATCAGGAATGGGGGGATCGTTTCCACTGCGAACCGGATGCCGAGATACGTCGAGCCCCAGATGATGTACACGGCGGCGAACGC
>JBBEBV010000341.1:0-13458 GCA_040882165.1 Bacteroidota bacterium | reverse complement strand
CTAATCCCTCAACCAACCCAAGGAAGGCATGAGCACACAGCAGCCGTTTGTCTACCGGGAGCCCGCTCCGATTCTCGATAAGGAGAATCCGTTTGAATCGATGATGCAGCGTTTTGACGTTGCCGCGCACCTGCTGAACCTGGAGCCCGGCGTGTACGAGTATTTGAAAACTCCCGTTCGCCAGATCATTGTCTCCATCCCCATTGCCATGGATAATGGGGAGGTCAAGGTATTCGAAGGATTCCGCGTCATCCACAACGATATTCTCGGCCCTTCCAAGGGAGGAATACGGTATGCTCCGGATGTGAACCTGGATGAGATGAAGGCCCTTGCTGCCTGGATGACATGGAAGTGCGCCATCATGAATATTCCGTTTGGAGGGGCAAAAGGAGGGGTGCGTTGCGATCCTTCAAAACTGAGCCCACTTCAGCTGGAAAAGATTACCCGGCGTTATACGTCGAACCTGATCGATACGTTTGGTCCTGATCGCGACGTCCCTGCCCCCGATATGAACACCAACGAGCAGGTGATGGCGTGGGTCATGGACACGTACAGCATGCATATGCGAAAGACGGAACCTGCCGTGGTGACGGGTAAACCATTGCTGTTGGGAGGATCGCTGGGACGGAGGGAGGCCACGGGTCGGGGATGCATGATCTCGGCTCTTTCCGCCATGGAGAAACTCGGCATGAAGCCGAAGGACACGACGGTGGTTGTGCAGGGATTCGGCAATGTCGGATCCATCACCGCTCAGCTCCTGAGAGAACAGGGGTGCAGGATCGTCGGTGTCGGGGATGTCAGTGGCGCGTTCTACAACAAGAAGGGAATTGATATCGAGAAAGCCCTGGATTGGGTCAAGACGAACCGGACGCTGGCGGGATTTCCAGGGGCGGAACAAATTGAACAGGATGCCTTGTTGGAACTCGAGTGCGACGTGCTTGTTCCGGCTGCCAAAGAGGATCAAATCACGCATCGGAATGCAGGGAAGATCAAAGCCAGGGTCATCGTGGAGGGGGCAAACGGTCCCACTACCGCGAAAGCCGATCCGATCCTCCAGGAGAAAGGGATTCTCGTAGTTCCCGATATTCTCGCGAATGCGGGGGGAGTGACCGTTTCGTATTTCGAATGGGTGCAGGATCGTGTCGGATATTTCTGGTCCCTCGACCGTGTCAACGGCCGTCTGGAACGAATGATGAAAGAAGCTTTCCACTCCGTGTACTCCACCGCGGAAAAGTATAAAGTACCGCTCAGGATCGGGGCTTACATCCTCGCAATCGATAAGGTTGCCCGGACGCTCAAGCTGCGCGGAATATACGCATAACTCCATGATGCGTCTCCCCCTTTTTCTCCGTTCTTTGGTTCTCGCCCTGTTGATGCATCTTCTTTTCGGGATGTCCATGGCGCAGGGAACAGGAGAAACCTCAGGGCTCGTCCGTGCCCAGGTGCGCTCGCTGGGAAGCGACATAGGGAGAGCGAGCAGGCAGAAAATTCCCGTGCCGGCCATCTTGCAGTTGCGGGTGGAAGCAAGTTCCGGTAAGACACTGATCGAGAACGCTCTCATCGAAGGCTTGACCGGAACGGGATACGGAATACGTCTCTCAGGGATTGAACACAGCGCCGCGGTACTGCACGTTCTGGTGATGAAGCAGGGTGTTCAGCACCAGGAGTTGGCGGGTGCAGGTTTTGAAAGAACCATTCGCAGCGATCTGGATGCCCGTCTCGAATTTGATGATGGGAGTGTTTTTGTCCTGGGGTCCTTTTCAGCGGAGGCCCGCGACACCGTACTTCAACGGGATGGTCTCTTCTTATCGGATGATCCGACTTCATCGTTCCTGGAAAAGGTTGCCGGTCCGGTTTTCCTGATCACGGGTGCGTTCCTGATCGTCTATTTGTTTTTTACGGTGAGAAGTTGAGAACCAGGTTTCCCCTCTGGCTGGGAGGCCTTGCCGTCGTCTGCTGCATGATGCTGCACGGACAGGGTTCGATCGCATCGCAGCGATTGAAGCTTCTCGCCTTTGGCGATGTCAACCTTGGTCGTGTGGTGGGTAAGGAGTTGCTCAAAGGCGACCTTGACTACCCGTTCCGCTTTGTGAAGGACACATTGCTTCAGGCAGACGTCGTCTTTATTAACCTGGAGAGTCCGTTGACCGACCAGGGAGGAGAGACTCAGCACCCGGGGGACAACCTGGTTTTTTGCGGTCCTCCCGAAGGAGCGGAAGCCCTTCGCAGGGCTGGGGTGACGGTGGCTTCCACGGGAAATAACCACGCGTATGACTATCGGATGCGCGCGCTTGAGGAGACGCTGGAGAATTTACAGACGATGGGAATCGTTTCCGCCGGTACAGCGAGGGATTCTATGTCTCTATTTCCTCCCGCCATCGTGGAGAAGAACGGAATCCGGATCGCCTTCCTGGCGTACACACAGTTTGTCAACATCCCCGGTCCCTGGCGGGGAAAGATTTCCTTGTTCGAAGAGAAGCGGGCGCGTCGCGAGTTAGCGGAGGCAAGGAAGATATCGGATATTGTCGTTGCGAGCCTCCATGGCGGTGTGGAATATGCCGATCGTCCTCCCCCGGAGACGCTTGCACAGTTCCGTTTTCTCATTGATGAGGGGGCGGATCTTGTGCTGGGCCATCATCCGCATGTCCCGCAGGGGGTTGAGCGATACCGGTCCAAATATATATTTTACTCCCTGGGGAACTTCGTTTTCTCCCAACCGCAACTGGAGTGGACCCAGAGATCGTATGGCCTCGAGGTGGGGGTCCGGAAGGACCCGAGCGGAACCAGCATTGAGTGGATCCGATTGTTGCCCTTGCGTGCTGCAAAACAGCCGTTCTTTCTGAACGATTCCGTTCAGCAGTTGGAGATTATCGAGAAGATTCAATCGTTGTCTAATGTCGAAATTCGGGAAGAGAGGGATGGATATTTTGTTCAACTTCAACAGCGGTAAAGACCTGCTCTGGATCTTTCTGATCGTCGTCACCTCCATGGTCCTCGACGGATGCGCGGCGAGTGACGGACTGCAGCAACTCACCGCGGATGAGCGGTTTAAGATCGCCGTGGAGAAATTCACCAATGGCGACTATCTTGAAGCCATCGAGGATTTCAAGATCGTCACCCTCCAGTTCCAGGGAAGCGGCCTGGCAGACGATGCCCAGTTCTATGTTGCAGAGTGCTACTTCATGCGGGAGCAATACCTCCTCGCAGCGTATGAATATGAAGCACTCACCCGGACGATGCCGACGAGCGAATTCGTTTCGCAAGCCCGGTACCGAAAGGCGCTCTGCTACTACTTGAGTTCTCCTGCCTCGTACCTCGACCAGGAAAACACCCGCAAAGCAATCGACGAGTTTCAGACGTTCATAGAATATCATCCCACCGACTCGTTAGTCCCGGGCGCCGAGGCTAAGATCGGAGAGTTACACGCGAAGCTTGCCCGGAAGGAATTTGAGAATGGGATGATCTACATGAAGATGGAGTACTACAGGGCAGCCATCAACTCCTTCGAGCATGTACTGGAAAAGTACTATGATTCGCCGTACGCCGAACACTCCCAATTGAAAAAGGCGGAGGCGATGTACTACAGGAACCGGCTGGATGAGGCCCGGGTGGAGCTTGAAAAGTTCTTCCTGAAATACCCTCAGAGTTCCTTGAAAGCAGAAGCTGAGCAGCTTCAGCGGTACATACTCCAGAAACAGGAGGACAAAGCCCCCAACGCGGCCACCGAACAATCAAACAAGCAGCAATCCCAATTGCTCCGGAGTCAATAGCGATGGCACGTGCGCACGTGAGAACCGTATACGAATCCCAGGTTGAGATGACCGAGATGGTGTTGCCGAACGACACGAACCAGTTGGGAAACCTTCTCGGCGGACGCCTGATGCATCTGATCGATATTTCTGCGGCCATCGCCGCGGCGCGCCACAGCAATCGGGTTTGTGTCACGGCCTCGGTGGACGAACTGAATTTCCTCCATCCGATCAACCAGGGGGAGGTTCTCATTCTCCAGGCTTCGGTCAACCGGGTCTTTCATACGTCGCTGGAGGTCGGGGTCCGTGTGACGAAAGAAAATCTCCGCACGGGGGAAAAGCACCACGCCAACAGTGCGTACCTGACCTTCGTTGCCATCGACGAGGATGGGAAACCCGTGGTGGTGGAGCGGATCAAGCCTGTGACCCAGGAGCAAAAACGTCGCTACGCCGACGCGGCCCGGCGTCGCCAGCTTCGCCTGAAGCACCGGAAACCCCGGTGAAAGCACTGCCTGAGCTTTTGGAGTGCGGGCCCCGGCCATCAAGACGGAATATTCGTGCGAACCCCACCTGACGTCGTGCAACGGTCATCACAGTTCCTTGCTGCCGCTTTGTTTTCCTGGTGGATCACCACCTCCCAATCATGGGGTCAGACACACGATGCGCCTTTCGGCTTGTACCATGCCTTTCCGACCCCGGGGAGTTTTGAACATTGCACTCCGCTCACCCCACCCCCCGCGGCGACGTTCGTTCTTTGGAACAAAGGATCGACGTCGGTCACGATCGCTGAATTCGATTCTTCTGCAACCACCATTTCGTATCGGACCAGCGTCGCCCCTCTCCGGTTTGACTCCATGCTCCTCGAGGATCTCAACGGTGACGCCCGGAAGGATTTTGTTTTCGTCAGCGAACTGGAACGCAGGATCGCGATCGTGGTCGATGGCACACCCGATAGCTTGACGGCATGGAGCGTCGCAACGCCTCCTATCGTTCCCGCTGGCGTGCTGGTGGGGGATATCAATAATGATCGGAAGCCAGATATCCTGGTGTACGATCGTGAGAGTCCCGGCATCGTTCCCTATTTTGGGAGAGAGACGGGAGCATTTCGGCAGGGCAAGGTCATCTACCCTGAAATTTCTGCCGGGGAGGCCATCCTCACCCAACTGAATAACGACGGGATCCTCGATTTGGTTGTGTATGATTGGGTGAAGAGCGAGATCCATCTTCTGTACGGGGTCGGACTTGGTGCGTTTCTTGATCAAGCCTCGCTCCCTGTCGGCGGGGATGTTAAAAAGATCTTTGCTCTTCCCTTGAACCTCCGCGGGTATCTGGACCTCGCGCTCTCGGTGCAGAATCACTCCCGCGTGGAAGTATGGAAAGGCGATAGGCTTGGCGATTTTCACCTGGAATCGCGTGTGCCCTTTAAGAAACAAACAGTCGATCTCCTCTTCGCCGACGTCACGAAGAACGGTTTGTCTGACCTGCTGCGTCTCGCCCGCCCTGCCTCGCTGGGAGTGTTCTTCAATGCGGGGCTGGAATTCACTGCCGAAGGAGAAGAGTTCTCTGCCGGCGCAGATCCCGTTGCAGTTCTGGTTGACGATCTTACCCGGGACGGCCTTGCCGATGCCCTTGTGCTCGATCGGGAAGGGAAACAGCTTCTGCTCCTCGAATCGGGGAGTCGACCGGCCACACTCCGCGACTCTCTGGAATTCGTTGCCGGAGTACGTCCGAGGGGAATTGTTTTGGAAGATTTCAATCAAGATGGCCATCTTGACATCGCGTTGGTCAATGGCGGGACCAGCTCCTTGTCTCTATTCATGAATCAGGGAGAGGGGGGGCTCGTCCGGCAATCTTCCTTTATGCTTGCTGACAATCCGAGGTATCTTGGATTTCATTCCGTGGACGATTCGGTGGCGCGCTTCATCGTGTCCTATCCTCAAAGTGACCAGCTCTCATTTTTTACCCTCGATCTTCGGGATCATTCGACCGTAAATTATGTCATCCCGACGACGGGAGAGGCGGAGCTTCTGTATTGGGATCAGAATACAGAAGGCCTTATCAGTTTCTTTGCCTATAATTCCTCCACAACGAAAACCCTGCCTGCCCTTGCCTTTTTCCAGCAGCTGGGCCCACAGCGGTTTATCGAACGCAACTTTCGCCTGAGCATCCCCAATGCGCTGCTGGCGGCGTCGGTCTCCGACGTGAACAACGATGGCTTTGTCGATGTCTCGTATCTCTTCCGCAATTCACAGGGAAAATACGAGTTTGCCGTCGCATTGGGCGATTCGGGCCTCTCGTTCAGGCAAAAAGTCTTTTCGTACGAACTGACGGAACCGCAGATCCAAAAATCCTATTTTTGGAGCACCGACTGTACCGGGGATGGGAATCCCGATATCCTGATTGCATTTCCGCGGCAGGTAAAAATGCTGAGCCTGGTCAGGGGAAAAGGAAACGGTACATTCCATCAACCTGATACTGTGGCGGTCGGTATTCAGATCAGCGACCGATCCCAGTTGCGGCTTCTGGACTTTGACCGCGATGGCGCCATTGATATCGTGCTCCATGAGATGTCCCGGAGCGCCATTGGCTGGTTGCGCGGTAAAGGGGATGGTACGTTCGAGGAATTTCAGCCACTCCTTCATGCTCCCGCGGCAAGCCACTTTGCCGTCGGGGATTTGACCGGCGATGGAGTGCACGATGTTGCCGTGAGCGATGCACAGAAGGGAACGCTCAGGCTCTACAACGGCAAACTCCTGTTGAGGAAAGGAGGAGTGTGAAGCTCATTACGGTGGTTTTCATTGGATTGTTGTCGATACGGTTCGGGTATGCGCAAACCGGAACAAGCGCAAGGCAGGATTTCCTGCGCCGTGAACTAGCCGGCATGACGGGAGATGCGTCCCTTTCATCTGCACAGGATGCAAAATGCGGGACATCACTTCTTGCGCTGGCCTATGCCCACGGGAGGAATCTGTCCCCCGTTGCCAAAACTGAAATGGTTCGACTTCTGCAGAGACCCTTGCGCCAAACAAGCAAGGTGAGCCCCTCCGGTAGATTCAGGATTCACTATGATACCACCGGCTTTCAAGCCCCTGCGATGATCTCCACCACAGGTTCTCCCCAGAGAATTCCCGGTTCCCATGAACAATATGTTGATTCTGTTGCCGCAACCTTCGATCACTGCTGGGAAGTTCAGGTGACGGACCTTGGCTATCAGTCCCCGCCCACGGACGGCGGTCAGGGAGGGGGAGAGGAGTACGACATTTACATAGGAAATTTGGGCACGGGGGAATTCGGGAGTACGTCCTGGCTCGCCAGTGATTTGCTCCCGGGAGGACCCAGTGAACGATATCTCACGTTTATCGAGATCGATAATGATTACCTTGGGCACCGGACGTCCGGATTAAACGGGCTGAAGGTAACGGCAGCGCACGAATTTCATCACGCCGTACAGATCGGCTCCTATGGGATTTGGAGCAGTTCCGAGAATTACGATTTCTATTTTTACGAACTCAGCGCGGTCTGGATGGAGGACGTTCTCTTTCCCGACATCAACGATTACCTGTTCGATGTCCCTACGTACTTTCAACGCTTTCGTGAGTCCCAGACACAGCGGTCCTTGCGGTTCACGACCTATGCTTTTCCCTCGTTCTTCGGATATGAACGCTCAATCTTCGCTCATTTCCTTGCAAAGAGGTTCGGACCGGAAGTCATGCGGACCATTTGGTCGGGGATACGCAACGCGCCTGCACTGCAGAGTGTCAACGAGGCCCTCCAACGGGAAGGTACCGACCTGGCCACTGAGTTTGCCCTCTTCAGTTTCTGGAACTACTTTACGGCGGATCGGGCCGATACCGTCAGGTACTATCCGGAAGGAAACCGATACCCGCGATATGTTCCCAACGTTTCCACCAGTTATGGCGGCTCGTCCTCCACGATTTCCGGATCTGCCTACGCGCTCTCGTCGCAATTCTATCAATTCACTCTCCCCGGCGATACTATTACCGCTCTCGCCACGAATATCGAGATCGCGGCTGCCGGTACTACCGATGCGAACCCCCGAGCGTTTGATCTCATGCTTTCGTCAAGGAAGACTATGCTTCCCTCCCAGACTCTCTCGAAAGGAGTGATTGGAGGATTTTCCGGCGATCCGAAAGCATGGCGTCTTCTCTACATGGAGTCTTCCAGCCGGAGAAACGCCAATGCGGCTCCTCAGATCTCCCCCAATCCCGTGAGGCTCCGTGAAGCAACCAGGCTTACCATCCCGTTGGCGGGCGCGACAGGAGCTGAGGCGGAAGTCTTCTTTCTCTCGGCTTCGTTCGACCTGGTTTTTTCCCGGCGTTATCCGGCGGTCGATGTGTTCGGAAACAAGGTGGTGTATGTCCCCGCCGGCGATTTACAGCAGCAGGTTTCCTCCGGCGTGTATTTTGTCTACGCGCGTTGTGGGAACGAAGAGTTCCGATGGAAGGTGGCGATTCTTCAATGAACCAAATAACTCTCACGGTCAGCGGCGTCAGCAAGGAGTTTAACCGGCGGATGATTTTCCGCAATGTTTCATTCACGATCTCCAAGGGAGAAGCGCTGGCCCTGACCGGAAAAAACGGCTCCGGCAAATCGACGTTGATCAAAATTCTTTCGGGAGTATTGACTCCCTCAAAGGGAAGTGTTGTCTTTACGGTGAACGGTGCCAGGATCGTTCCCGATGACATCAAGTCTGCCATAGGACTCGTGTCCCCTTACCTCCAGTTGTACGACGAGTTCACGGGTTTGGAGAACCTTCTCGTGCTGTCAAGTATCCGGTCGAACGGATCCATCCGGGCAGGAAGGGCGGAGGCCCTGCTCGACCGCTTTGGTCTTGCGGCAAGGCAGCATGATCTTGTCCGGGGCTACTCTTCCGGGATGAAGCAGCGTTTGAAGTATGCTTTTGCGCTGCTGCACGCCCCCGGGGTCTTGCTTCTCGATGAGCCAACGTCTAATCTCGATGCCGAGGGGATAGACGTCGTCCGCGAGGTGGTGCGCGAACAACTGAAAACCGGAGTGCTCATTCTCGCGACCAACGATGAGGATGAGGCGGCATGGTGCAGTCGTCGCTTCCAGGTTGCATAGCCCGGTGTTCACGATCTTGCTGTTACGCCAAGTATTGTGTATGTTGGATCCGTTATGAGTGCATTTTCAAGTACCGTAGCCCTTTTTTCGAAGGATGTCCGCTCGGAGTTGAGGACGCGCTACGCCCTCAATGCGCTGCTGATGTTTGTTGTCACGGCTGTTGCGACAATTCTCTTTGCGCTCCGGTCGGATCAGCCCAGCCCCACTGTGCTCTCCGGGATGTACTGGGTCGTTGTTTTCTTCACGGCAATGTCGAGTCTCTCGCGTATCTTTGTCAGTGAGGAGGAGCGCGGAACCACCATGACGCTGCAATTGGTGGCTTCGCCCTCGACGGTCTATTTTGGAAAATTGTTTTTCAACACAGCTCTGACGGTTTCCCTGACACTGGCCGTTACGGTTCTCTATACCCTGGTGTTTTCGGAGTTCTTCATCATACGGACGGCTTCCATTTTTTTTGTCACGGTGTTTCTGGGAAGCCTGGGGTTTGCCTCAGCGGCGACGATTCTTGCCGCCATCGTGGCGAAGGCGAACACCCGGGGAACCTTGTATCCCGTCCTCTCGTTCCCAATTCTGATCGTTTTGCTGATGACCGTCATGAACGCCACGGCGCGAGCCCTGGAAGGGGAGGCTTTCTCCGAGGCGATGGGAGATTTTCAGATTCTCGTCGGATACATCCTCGCGATGACCGGCGGCTCGTATATGCTCTTCGATTATGTCTGGAAGGACTGACATGAAGTTTGTCAAATATGGCTCACTTGGGATTATCTCGATCGTGGTCCTCGCCGGTCTCGGCATACCGCTGTCTCCGTCGCCCCAGGGCTGGCTTGAGTTTCCCATCATTCCCGGACTGGAAGACAAGGCGCGCAACCTGTTTTTCCACGTTCCGATGGCCTGGACCTCTGTGCTGGCGTTCCTCGTTTCGACCTATTTTGGCTTCCGTTATCTTCGGACCAGGGAGATCGACTACGATTTTAAGTCCGTCTCGGCGGCAGGCCTCGGTCTCTTGTTCTGCATCCTTGCCACGGTGACCGGGGCATTATGGGCGCGCTTCAACTGGGGCTCGTTCTGGAATTGGGATCCCCGCCAGACCTCAATTTTCATTCTGCTCCTGATCTATGGGGCGTATTTCGCGTTGCGGTCGGCCATCGAGTCAGAGGAAAAACGGGCTTCGCTTTCGGCCGTCTACTCTATCATCGGAGGGTTGACAGCGCCGTTCTTCATCTTTGTCATGCCGCGGATGATGGCAGGCCTCCATCCCGGCGCGAAAGGCGATCCGAGCGGTAAGGGGCCTCTTTTCGAGGCGAAGATGCTTGCCCCCAACATGCGAGTATTGTTTTACCTGTCACTGATTGGATTTACGTTGCTGTTCGTCTGGATGCTGCAGATGAGAATCCGGACGGCACGATTGGATTACGAATCCTCCCTGGAACAATTATAGAGGCGACGAATGGAAGAATTTCTTAGTGTCAATCAAATGTATGTCGTGCTTGGCATCGTGCTGTTGATCTGGATCGGTCTGGCGTCGTATTTATTGAGGCTGGATAAGAAACTGCAGGAGTTGGAGAAGCGCATCAACAAAGGGGGGCATTCATGAAGATGAAAGTGGTCGTCGGTCTTGCTGTTGTCGTGGTCGGTATTATTCTCGGCGCAGTGAATTTTCTCGAATCCAACGTGGAGTACATGGATTTCACCGGAGCGGAACGAACCAGTAAGAAAGCCCAGGTGAAGGGAGCTTGGGTGAGGGAAGAGGCGATCGCATTCGATGCCGAGCGCGTGAAGTTTACCTTCTCCATGAAAGACGATAACAACCGCGTTGTCAGGGTTGTCCTGGATGGGGCGAAGCCGAATAACTTCGAGCTCGCGGAGAGCATAGTCGTTAAAGGGAGGTTTGTCGGGGAAGAATTCCATGCCACCGATGTTCTCACAAAGTGTCCCTCGAAATATGATGGCGACGCCGATGCCGTACGGAAAACCCTCTAACGGGAGAAAACATGCTCTTAGGTCAGATCGGCGGACTTATTGTCAAACTCGCGTTTCTTTCCGCTCTTGTTGCCGCTTTTTTTTACTACCGGGTTCATAGGGATCGTTCCAACCGTTGGTTGTCATTCGCAAGGAGCGGGTATCACCTCGCGACTCTCTCCCTGATGACGTCTTCTGCGATCTTCCTCTACCTCATCCTGACTCACCAGTTTCAATATACCTACATCTGGAACTACAGCTCCACCGATTTGCCCCTTTCTCTTCTCATTTCGACGTTCTATGCCGGACAAGAGGGGAGCTTCACCCTGTGGGCTCTGTACACCTCCGTGATTGGCATCTTCCTTATGCAGTATGCATCGAAGAACGATTACGAGCCTGAGGTCATGTCGGTGTACTCCCTGATTCTCGGGTTCCTCTTGCTGATGCTGGTCGTGAAAAACCCCTTTACGTTCATCTGGGATTCGTTTCCCAACGATCTGCTGCAGACAGGTGCCGTCCCTGCCGGAATTTCAAACTACGTGGTCCTCGACGCGGCAAAGAACCTCTGGGCCCGATTCCCGGTGGAGGGAAAAGGGTTGAACCCTCTCCTGCAAAACTATTGGATGGTTATTCATCCGCAGATTCTTTTTATCGGCTTTTCGTCGATGGCCGTGCCTTATGCCCACGCCGTGGCCGGATTGATGAAGAGGGATTACAACTCCTGGATCCGCGTGGCGACTCCCTGGTCGGTGTTCGGGGCCATGGTGTTGGGGACGGGAATCATTCTCGGTGGCTACTGGGCCTATGAGACGCTGGGGTGGGGGGGGTTCTGGGGTTGGGACCCCGTGGAGAATTCTTCGCTGGTTCCATGGCTTTTGTGCGTCGCTTCGATTCACACGACACTGACCCAGCGCAAGAGCGGCGCTTTTGTGAAAACGAATTTTGTTCTCAGCCTTCTGACGTTCATCACGGTTCTCTACAGTACCTTCTTAACAAGGAGCGGTGTCCTGGGAGATACCTCTGTTCACTCCTTCGTCGACCCCGGAAATTGGGTGTACTGGCTCTTGCTCGGTTGCATTGCCGTCTTCAGTTCGATCGGATTTGGATTGTTGTTCAGCCGGATGAGAGAAATGCCCCGCGTTCCCGTGGAGCATTCGTTTGTGTCGCGTGAGTTTGCACTCTTCCTCGGCGCATTTGCCCTGAGCTTCATGGCCCTGTTTGTTGTGGTTGGAACGTCTTCTCCGATCATTACCACGATCCTGAAGGGGAAAGCGTCAGCGGTGGAGATCATGTATTATGTCCAAACGAACCTTCCTCTCGGAATCGGGATCACTTTTCTTTCGGGGCTCGGGCAACTTCTCTGGTGGCGGCATTCGAAGACGGGATCCTTACTTAAGAGCATGGTGATTCCTGTGCTCCTGGCGCTGGCGACGACCGTACTGGTGATCCTGATGGGATGGGAAGAGTTTGAAATTCTCCTCTTTGCCTTCTGCTCCGCGTTCTCCCTCTTTGCAAACCTTCAGGTCGGGTATGGAATCTACCGCGGCAATCCGAAGTTTGTCGGGGGTTCCATCGCTCATATCGGTATTGCGATCATGTGTCTCGGATTTATCACCTCGGAACGCTACGACGATAAAGCGACGGTCTCCCTGGAGCGGAATAAGCCGGTGGAAGCACTGGGCTACACGCTGATGTACACCGGCTATCGTCCGATGGAACGCGACCGGTTCGCTTTCGATATCGAAGTGGTGAAGGGGGAGATCAAGCGGACAGTAGCCCCGTCCATGCATTTTACAGAGCAATCAACGTTGCGCCACCCGGACCTGATTAACTTCATCAACAAGGATTTCTATGTCTCGCCTGTTTCCGTGGAACAGCCCAGTGGCCCCGAGGTGAAGTCCTTCACGCTTCTGAAGAATGCCGAGGCGGAGGTTGCCGGGTTCAACGTCAGGTTTCTCGATTTTGATTTTAATGCTTTCGAGCGGGGGGCGATGCTGGAGGGGAAGAATTTCGTCATCAACGTGGAACTGCAGGTTCTGGAGGGGAAGAAAAAGCAACCCCTGACGCTGAAAATGATCAACACCGGATCCGGACCGGAATTTACCTCCGCCACGTATGTTGCTGCCGATCAGCGTTCGTACGAATTTACCCTCGTTCGCATCATCCCAGACCGTGAGGACAAGGGGAAATCGATGATGGAGTTTACCGTGAAGTTCCCCGAGGATCCCGGAGCAGCCAGGAAAGGGGAGACCCTGGTGGTGGAAGCCAGCATCAAACCGCTGATCAACCTGGTTTGGGTTGGCACAGTCACTTTGATCGTCGGGTTTGCCCTTACTATCGCGCGTCGGGCGGAAGAGGCGAGAATACAGTCCGAGAAGTGGCGCCATGAGTAAAGACACAACTCTGGCAGAATCAAAAAGTCCCGCAAGTGCTTTGCGGGACTTTTTGTTTTCATGCCGCGTATCCGTGAGGGGTTCCCAAAACCTGTCGGTTGCCTGATTGTTCTAGAGGTGGTCTCAAAAACCCTTACCGAGTCATTGCAAGGGCCGGAGGTGTACTACTGCAAGACGCGAAGCGTCTTACAATTTGGACCTTTAGCGAGAAGCGACGAAGCAATCTTAACAGCGAGATAAACCTGGCTTTGTAT
>JBBEBV010000340.1:0-2122 GCA_040882165.1 Bacteroidota bacterium | reverse complement strand
GCCGGTTCCGTTGCCTTCGTCTGTCTCATCAGGAACAGGCTGACGAGAAGCAGAATCACAAAAATCACGATGGAAAGAGCGGCCGCATAGCTGAAACTGTAGAAGTTGAAGGCCGCTTTGTAGACGAACGAGACCAGAATATGCGTGTTGTCCGACGGTTCCCCTCCATTGCTCACAAGCCAGACGATGTTGAGGTTATTGAACGTCCAGATCGTGCCGAGGGTGACGGCCGGGATCATCACAGGCCGGATGAGCGGGAGTGTGATGGTCTTCAACTTGCTCCACCAGGAGGCCCCATCCATGTCGGCCGCCTCATAGAGCTCATGGGGAATGCTCTGCAGCGCCCCGAGCGCCACAATCATCATAAAGGGAAACCCGAGCCACACATTTGTCAGGATACAGGCGAGGAAGGCCTCGGTGGGACTGCGAAGCCACTCCACCGCAGGCAGGCCGAGGTATTTCGTGATGATCAGGTTGATGGAGCCATATTCATAGTTGAACATTCCCCTCCAGGTCAGCGCAACGATATATTGCGGGATCGCCCAGGGAAGAACCAGAAGCGTCCTGTAAATCGACTTCCCCCGGATGGCCTGATTAAGAATCAGGGCAAGCAACACGCCAAGGGCGACGTGGAAGGTGACGTTCACGACGGTCCAGATGATCGTCTTCAGGAACACGGCATAAAAATCGGGCTGGGACGGCTCCGTGAAGATCCGGACGAACTGGCGGAGTCCGATAAACTCCCAATCCCGGATCCTGTTTAGGTTCATGTTGCCGAACGCGAGAAGGAAGTTATACAGGAACGGATAGAACACCACCGCCGCCAGCAGGATGAACGCCGGCACGACGAGAAAGGCAATGAAGATGTTTTGCTTCTTCATGAACACTGTGCGACCTTTATTCTTTACGGGATCCTCAGTTGCGGGCCTCGGGCTATTCGTTCATCTCCCGGATTTTCCTTACGGCGAGTGCCTGCATTTCCTTCGCAGCCTGCTCCGGGGTCTTTGCCCTGCCCATGACGGCTTGGTAACCGGGACGCATCGCGTCCCACACCGCCCGCAACTCGGGCACAACGGGCATCAGCCTCCCCCGCTTGATCTGGAGGAGTGAATTCTGCAGGTTCTCGTTGGCAAGCAGCTCAGGATGGCTGTACAGCGCAGTCCGTGTCGGAGCCGTACCTAACGCCCGCACCGTTTCGAGCTGGCTCTCCTCCGACAAGGCGTACTTCAGGAAATCCAGCACAAGCTCCAGTCTGTTCCCCGAGAGATTGACGTTGAGCGAGTATCCTTTGGGCGAAGTCATGGGAGCGCACCAAAGTCCGGTTTCGGTTATCATCGGGAGCGGGGCGATGCCAAGATCGATTCCCCGCTGGGCGTACCCTGACCAGGACCAATCTCCGTTAATCAGCATTGCCGCTTTCCCATCCTTGAACAGCGCGTCGGCAATCTCATAGTCAGCCTCGTTGGGAACGATCTTCTCCGTGTCCCGCAATCCCCGGATGAAATGGAGGGCCTTGACCATCGCTTCGTTGTCCAGTGAAGGGGTCACCCCATCCTCCTCAAAGACCCAACCGCCGAACCCCGTGTAAAACGGGATGAAGAAAAAGGGCTCAATGTAGTTCCACGCCAGGCCGTAGACCTTTGGCCTACCTGCCGTGTACCCGTAGGCATCCTGGATGGTCTTGCTCAGCGCTATGAGTTCACGGTCGGTCGCCGGAGGTTTCTGGATGTATTTCTTGTTATAAATCAGCGCGAGATGGTTTCCGAATTTATCGGCAATCTGGTACAGGTGCCCCTTGTACCAAAGGAGCGAGGAAGAATCGAACGCCGCCAGGTAGTCAGGGGGCAACAGGTGCTCGAGGGGCATGATGCTCTGCGTCGCCTCATAGATCCCCACCGGATCGGAAGGGCCATAGACGAGATCGGGCCCTTGTCCCGCGATCGTCGAGATCACATACGCGCTCCGCAGTGCCTCGGTCTCCTTGAACAGCTCGACGATTGTGACATCAGGGTGAAGCTGTTTGTAGCGGCCGATCTGCGCCTGCAGGATTGCCTGTTCATCGGGACGCGTCTGATGCCAGATGACGATCTTCCGCTCATCCGATGCTCCTCCCTGACATCCC
>JBBEBV010000339.1:0-13585 GCA_040882165.1 Bacteroidota bacterium | reverse complement strand
GCCGGCGGAACCTCTCACAGGAGGAAACCGAAGCGACCGGCCGTTTCTGCCGGCGAAATCTTTCACAGGGAAAAACCGAAGCGACCATCTGTTTCCGCCGGCGGAACCTCTCACAGGAGGAAACCGAAGCGACCGGCCGTTTCTGCCGGCGGAACCTTTCACAGAAAGAAACCTCGTGCCGGCCGTCGTTAGTGATATTGTGGAAGTGTGCGTCTTTCGGCGGGAAGCGGATGGCCCAGCGTACCTCTTGCTCCGCCGCTCCGCAGACGAAACACTCTACCCGGGAATCTGGCAACTCGTCAGCGGAACGCTTGAGAACGGGGAGCGGGCCGTCAACGGGGCCGTAAGAGAATTTCAGGAAGAAACGGGCTTGCGGGCTGTGAACTTTTGGGTTGTTCCTTTTGTGAATTCCTTTTATGTTGCTTCAGACGACGCAGTGCACTTGACATGTTTTTTTGCCGTGGAGGTATCGCCTGGGGAGGAACCCAGACTCTCGGGCGAGCACGATGCCTACCAATGGTGTCGCCTGGAAAAGGCGGATTCGATGCTTGTGTGGCCCGGACAGAAGCGAGGATTGCGCCATGTCCATGAACTTATTGTCGGCGGAGGAGATGTCGCGCGGTTGACTTCGGTTATCCCCCCTTAACAAAGGAGAGTCACTTTGGGCCTCTTGGTTGTCGGTTCTGTCGCCATTGATTCGGTTGAGACCCCTTTTGGCAAGATCAAGGACGCGTTAGGAGGCTCAGCGGTCTATATTTCCATTGCCGCGAGTTATTTTACCGCCCCGGTCCGGCTCGTGGGTGTTGTTGGGGGTGATTTTCCAAAAGCGCACATGCAGGTGCTGGAGGATCGGGACATCGATCTGGACGGTCTCCAGGTGATCAAGGAGGGAAAAACCTTCCGGTGGGGCGGAAAGTACCATTATGATCTGAATGTACGCGATTCGTTGTACACCGAGCTCAACGTTTTCGAGAAGTTCGATCCCAATATCCCGACTGGCTTCAAGAAAAGTTCCTATGTCTGCCTGGGGAACATCGATCCGGTGCTGCAGCGCAAGGTGCTGAGCCGAATCAACAAACCACGTCTTGTCGTCGGCGACACCATGAACTATTGGATCGAGCATAGACCGAAGGAACTCTCCGAAACGCTGAAGGTGATGGATGTGCTGGTGGTGAATGATTCGGAAGCGCGCCTGCTGACGAACGAACCGAACCTCGTGAAGGGTGCCCGCCGGATTATTGGCATGGGACCCAAGGTGGTTATCATCAAAAAAGGAGAACATGGCGCCCTGCTCGTGACCGGCGAAACCATTTTCTCCGCCCCCGCCTATCCCCTGGAAAATATCTATGACCCCACCGGGGCGGGAGATGCCTTCGCGGGAGGCTTCGTGGGTTGGCTCGCGCGGACCGATGATTTATCGCCCGAGAATCTGAAACGGGCCGTGATCTATGGAAGCGTCCTCGCTTCATTCTCCGTGGAGAAATTCGGTGTGGAGGGACTCCGCGATCTGGCTTATCTGCACATTCAGGATCGGTACCGTTCGTTCATGGACCTGTCCCGTTTTGATGAGAGGTAACACCCCATGCAAGTGATCGAGTGGCGGGAGGGGACGCTGCTCTTCCTCGATCAAACCCGCCTCCCTCTCGAGGAAGTTGTCATCAAAACCGACGATGAGCATGTTGTCGCAGATGCCATCAAACGTCTGGCTCTCCGCGGGGCACCGCTGATCGGCATCGCAGCTGCGTACGGGTTCGTCCTTGCCCTGAACAAAGTGTCTGATCCTTCGAAGATCCCGGCTGCGATCGAGCGGGCATCGGTTCTGCTTGCGTCCACCCGGCCGACCGCGGTCAATCTGTTCCGGGCGCTTGACCGGATGAAGGCCGCAGCCGAAGCATCCCTCGCTCGTCCTCTGCACGAATTCAAAATCCAAATACTGAATGAAGCCCTCGCCCTCCACCGGGAGGACGAATCCATGTGCACGGCGATTGGAGAATACGGGGCGCAGCTCCTGCCCAACGCTGCGGTTGTCGTGACTCACTGTAATGCCGGCCGGCTCGCAACCGGAGGAAAGGGAACGGCCCTTGCCGTCATTGCGCGCGCGTGGGAACTTCATAAGCTCAAACACGTCTATATGGACGAAACCCGCCCTCTGATGCAGGGGGCAAGGCTGACCGCCTGGGAGTTGCAGCGCCTGGGAATTCCGGCAACGCTCATGACGGACAGCACGGCGGCATTCCTGATGCAGCGGGGTTTGGTCAATGCAGTGGTAGTCGGCGCGGACAGAATCACGCGCAACGGCGACACGGCAAACAAGGTGGGAACGTACGGACTGGCGGTGCTGGCAAAGCATCATGGGATCCCCCTGATCGTTGCGGCTCCGACAAGCACCCTGGATTTCGAGCTGGTCAACGGTTCGGAAATCCCGATCGAGCAACGGAGCGGAAGGGAAGTGACTCACATCGGGGGGATCCGGATTGCTCCCGAGGGAGTGGATGTCTACTCACCGGCGTTCGACGTTACTCCGGGGGAACTGATCTCGGCCATCGTCACCGAGAAGGGAGTTCTGCGATTTCCTTTTCGCGACGCGATCGAACGATTACGGGCCGAAAGACTCCCCACCGTATGACCTGGGTGCACCATCGTGATTACTAAGACAGACGCCGTTGTATTGAAATCCATGAAGTTCCGCGGGACGAGTAAGATTGTCACGTTCTATACCCGCCGGTACGGAAAGCTGAAGGGGGTGGCGAAAGGGGCGAGGGAGACGAAGAGCAAGTTCGGCGCTTCTCTCGAACCGATGACGCTTGTCTCGCTGGTCTTGTACAAAAAGGAGCACCGGGACCTGCAGTTGATCTCCCAGGCCGATATCCTTCACCGGCATAAGAGCATCCATTCGGACTTCGACCGGATGCCCGTCGCTCTCTCGGTGATCGAGTTGTTGAACAGACTGACTCACGAGGAGGAGGAAAACAGCCTTCTGTATGCTCTGGTTCTTGAGACGCTTGATGCGATCGATCGTGCACCCAGGAATGCTGTCAATGTGCTCTTTGCGTTCGAATTGCGTGTTTGTTCGTTGTTCGGATTCGCCCCGGCACTGGACCGTTGCGTGGCCTGCGGCAGGAGTTTGGAGGGCCTGGAAGGGAAGGGGGTGGTCCTGCAGCTCCCACGGGGGGCGGTTTATTGCCCGGCATGTAGCGGCCCGATACCTGTTTTTGACCCTGAGCGGCTTCTGACCGTTCGGCGCTCTCACCACGGCGCTTCTGAGGCAGCCGAGAGGGCGGGTACGATCAGGTTATCAATGCCGGCCCTGCAAATCCTCCGTCGGCTTGCATCGGCCAACCTTGCCGGCGTCACGGGCCTGGAATACAATCAGGAGGTGGGGAACGAACTGGAGGTAACTTTACGTTTGTATTTACGTTATCACTTTGAGGAGTTCAGGCCGTTACGGTCCTTGAAGATGTTTCATATCGCACTTAAATAATTATTCAGAGAGATTTAACAGGAGAGGAGATCGTCTTATGTCCGTACGTTCTGTTGTTGCAGCAGTACTGTTGATCGGGTTGGGGATCGTGTTCGGGGTGATGTTGGTCTCATCGTATAAAGGAGTCGATCTTACCTTTGCCGAACAGGATGTCAGGATCGGAGCACAAGCAAGTGCCGGGAAAGCGCACCCCGCTCTGGCGGCACTGAACGAAGCGCTCCAGGGAATCTCGAGGGAGGTCACGCCGACCGTGGTGTTCATCACCGTCGAGTCCAAGCCGAGAACCGATGCGAAGGACGATGCCAACAGGTTCTTCCATTTCTTCGGACCGGAATTTAAGTTGGACAACCCGCGCAGGGGACCGGAAATCGGCGCGGGGTCCGGAGTGATCCTCACGACGGACGGTTATATCCTCACGAATAATCACGTGGTGGAGAACGCAAACGATGAGGGGATCCAGGTCACTTTGTCTGATGGACGGACCTTCAAGCAGGCGAAGCTCATCGGTACGGATCGGTATACCGATCTCGCGGTGGTTAAAGTCGATGCCTCGGGCCTGCCGGTTGCCACGATCGGAAATTCGGACGAAGTCGAAGTGGGACATCTTGTGTTTGCGTTTGGCAATCCACTTGGATTGACCTCCACCATGACGCAGGGTATCGTGAGCGCGACGGGAAGAGGGAACCTGAGGATTATCGATGACGGCAGCGGTTATTCCATTGAGAACTTTATTCAGACGGATGCCGCGGTCAATCCCGGGAACAGCGGCGGCGCACTCGTCGATATCAAAGGCGAAGTCATCGGGATTAACACAGCCATCGCAACAACGAACCAACGCTACCAGGGATACAGTTTTGCCATTCCGATCAATCTTGGAAAAAAAGTTGCGACGGATTTGATCAAGTTCGGCAAGGTCCGGCGCGGATACATCGGTGTCCAGATCCAGGGAATCGACGCGACGATGGCGAAGGCAAACGGGTTTGAACGTCCGACGGGAGTGTTTGTGCAGGAAGTGAACAAAGGAAGCGCGGGTGAAACTGCCGGGCTCCAGGCGGGCGATATCATCCTCTCCGTCGATGGGAAGGAAGTCAACTCCTCGAACCAACTGCAGACCCTCGTTGCCTCGAAATATCCGGGGGAGTCGGTTGCCTTGAAAGTGTTCCGGAAAGGGAAAACGATCGACAAGAAAGTGATATTGAAGTCCCGCGACGATGACGCAGAGGAAGTGATCGCTGCCCGCGATACTCGCTCCGGGCGCTCGACCCCCAAAGAGGCGGCGCCTCCGACGGCGGTCAAGATGGATAACCTCGGGATCACCATCCGCAACCTCGACGCAAAAGGAAAGCAGGCGTACGATGTCGAAGAGGGGGTACTGGTCGAGAGCGTGGAACCGTTCAGCGAAGCGCAACGTCGCAATCTGTTACCGAACGATGTTATTCTCAGTGTCGGTGACCAGTCGGTCGGATCGGTGAAGGAGCTTGAAGGGATTCTCAAGAGCAAGAAACCCGGGGATGCCCTCCTGATGCGCGTCAAGGGGGAGAACAAAACGACCCGGTTCGTCGCAATTGAAATTTCGGGAAGCAGCACGAACAACTAACCCCGGAACGAAGAGAGGGCCGAAGCGCAAGGTTGGAGTGAGAACCTTGCGCTTTTTTTATGTCCCGCCGGTTTGATAATGGGCCTATTTTTCCTTTAATTGAACGAGTTTCTTACCCATCGGATAACAAAGGACGACTCTTTTGATACGGTACCTTACGGCCGGCGAATCTCATGGACAGGCCCTTGTCGGAATTGTCGAGGGTGTGCCCGCAGGGCTTTCCCTTTCCACGGAATATATCAATCACCAGCTCTGGAGAAGGCAGCAGGGATATGGCCGCGGAGGCAGGATGAAAATAGAGACGGACCGGGTCGAAATTCTCTCCGGTCTCCGGTTCGGAAAAACCCTTGGCTCTCCCATTACCCTCATGATCCGGAACAAGGATTGGCAGAATTGGACGACGAACATGGCGGTGGAGGGGAACGGATCCGGTATCGGGAAAATTACAATTCCCAGGCCCGGTCATGCCGATTACGTGGCGTCGAAGAAATATGGATTCGATGATATCCGGAACGCCATCGAAAGGGCGAGCGCAAGGGAGACCGCCATGCGTGTGGCTTGCTGCACGATCCCGCGTAAATTCCTGGAGGACTTTGGGATCTTCATCGGGAGTCACGTTCTCGGCATCGGCACGGTCTCGATCATGAACAGGAACAACATCGACAAGCTCATAAAAAAATACCTTCATGCTTCGTGTGCAGCATATAAGGTCACGGAAGAAGCGGATAAGTCCCAGGTCCGGATCCTGGACAGGCACGTTGAGGCAAAAGCCCTCGCCGTCATTAAGAAGGCGAAAAAACTTGGCGATACCGTCGGGGGAGTCTTCGAGGTGATGGTGACAGGCGTTCCTATCGGGTTGGGATCGTATGTCCATTTTGACCGGAAGCTTGATGGTCAGCTTGCCCAGGTGATCATGTCGATCCACGCCGTCAAGGGGGTGGAGATCGGAAACGGGTTCGCAAATGCAGCCCGCTATGGATCGGAAGTCCATGACGCGTTCGGGGTGAAGAATGGAACGGTCGTCCGCAAATCTAACGGAGCGGGGGGACTGGAGGGGGGCGTGACGAACGGGGAGACCATCGTACTCCACGCGGCGATGAAGCCCATCTCCACCTTGGCGAACCCTCTCAAGTCCGTCGATCTTAAGACCACAAGGGTTGTCGATGCTCGTTACGAGCGGTCTGACGTTTGTGCGGTACCGGCCTGTTCGGTAATTGGTGAGGCGGTCGTGGCCCCCGTGCTCGCAAACGCCTTTTTGGAGAAATTTGGGGGAGATTCGATGAAGGAGATTCAAGGTCGGTACAGGAAAAACCCGTAGTTCGACATTCCCCCATTGCAGCTTTCTTCCACACTGCATCGTCCCGTCCCCCCGCGCATTTCTCAACCTTGACTCTCAATCCTGTTTATGCTATATTTTGCAAGGTTTAACCGATAAGATGCTCAAGCAACTGTTCAGTTCACGGCGTTATTTGCCGCTTTGAGGAGGTGCTAAAGACTTCAGCGCGGTACGACAACCGGGTTCAAACGGAAAAATGAATCGCAAGGTGCTTGTTCTGAACCACAACTACGAGCCCCTGAGCGTTTGCAATGTCAAAAAGGCTGTCATCCTACTCTACCTTGGAAAAGCCGAGTTGATCGAAGCCTCAGATGGACGTTTACTCCGCTCCGTCTCTCTGACGATGCCGTTCCCGAGCATCGTTCGCCTCTCTATCTACGTTCGGATCCCCTTCAAGAAAATCGTCCTTTCCCGGAAGAATATTCTTCGACGCGATGGGCATCGTTGCCAGTATTGCGGTCGCGCCGATGTGCCCTTGACGGTGGATCATATTACGCCACGAGCGCGCGGAGGAGAGGATTCCTGGGAAAACCTGGTGTGCGCATGTGTTCGCTGCAACAATAAAAAAGGGGACCGATCGCCACAGGAAGCGCAATTGCATTTGCTCCGGAAGCCGATTCGTCCCAACCATGTCATGTTTATCAGGGATTTTGTCGGAACCGTCGATGAAGGGTGGAAGCCGTACCTGTTTATGAATTGATGATATTTGCTCAGAGTAAGGGGCATCTCGAGATCCAGATCGATCTGACCGCTGAATGCTGACCTCTATTGCTTTTGAAAGGAGTTCCAGAAGTCTGACTCATTCACGAAAGAAAGTCATCTTAAGCGGCATGCGCCCCACGGGGAAGCTCCATCTGGGCCACCTTGTCGGCGCACTGGAGAACTGGGTTTCACTGCAGGGCGAGTATCAAAACTATCATCTTGTTGCGGATTATCACGCCCTGACGACGGACCCGGATACCTCGACGATTTATCAGAACTCCCAGGATATGGTGATCGACTGGCTTGCGGCCGGAATCGATCCCGCGATGAGCCCGGTGTTCCGCCAGTCCCGGGTGAAGGAGCACACCGAGCTGCACCTTCTCTTTTCCATGCTCATCACCACGGCGAGGCTTGAGCGCAATCCAAGCTTGAAAGAACAAGTCCGCGATTTGGAACTGGAGACGGTTGCCTACGGTCACCTGGGCTATCCCGTTCTGCAGGCCGCCGATATTTTGATGTACAAAGGAGAGGTCGTTCCGGTGGGGGAGGACCAATTGCCGCATATCGAGATCACTAGAGAGATTGCGCGGCGGTTCAATACCCAATACCGGACCGTGTTCCCGGAACCGGAGGGAAAGGTGACCAGGTTTGCACGGCTGCCCGGACTGGACGGCCGGAAGATGAGTAAATCGCTCGGGAATGCAATTCTGCTTTCCGACGACGAAGCCACGATTTCGAAAAAAATGCGGACCGCCGTCACAGACCCGCAGAAGGTTCGCAAGAACGATCCGGGGCGTCCGGATATTTGCCTGGTGTTCGCGTACCACAATAAATTCAACCAGCCGGAGGTTGCCGACATCCGGCAGGGTTGTGAAAGCGGACAGCTCGGCTGTGTCGACTGCAAAGTACGCTGCGCGGCCAGGGTCAATGATGCCATCGCGCCGATGCGGGAGAAAAGGATGTACTACGAATCGCATCCCGGCGAGGTGCAGCGCATTCTGAAAGAAGGCGAGGAGCAGGCGCGGGCGATCGCGCATCGAACGATGGAAGAAGTGCACCAGGCCATGGGACTGGGATAACGCGGGAACAACTCACACACGGATTCATGTACACGATCAAGCTGACAGAATTTGAAGGGCCGTTGGATCTCCTCCTGTTTTTCATCAAACGGGATGAGCTGGATATTTACAATATCCCCATCTCGCGGATCACGCGGGAGTTCCTCGACTACATCCATTACATGGAATCGCTCGACCTCGAAGTGGCGGGAGAATTCCTTGTGATGACGGCGGAGTTGATGCAGGTCAAGGTCCGGATGCTGTTGCCGCCGGAACCGGGTGAGGAGGAAGAACAGGATCCGCGGGCGAACCTGGTCAAGAGGCTGGTGGAGTACAAACGCTTCAAGGAAGTGGCGGTCGGTATGACAAAACGCGAAGAGGAACGGCGCAAGGTGTACTCCCGGGGATACTTTGAGGCGGACGAAAGAATTATGATGGAGGATGAAGACGAAAACCTCCTGCGGGATGTTTCTCTGTTCGATCTGATAGCGTCCTTTAAGTTTGCCATCGAGCGCATGCCGAAGAAATTCGTGCATGACATCGTCAAGTTGAACGTCTCGATCGACGAACAGGTCGAGTATATCCTGGAATATTTCTCCCGCCGGTCCGAAGCGACATTCTATGACCTGATCAAGGATATGCAGGAAAAGATCCGGGTGGTTGTCACGTTTATGGCCCTGCTTGAATTGATCCGGGCCCGCAAGGTTATTGTCCGGCAGCCGGACTCCTTCGGCGAACTCTCCATTATCCGTAACATCAACTAAAGGCGCATGGCAAACGAAACACTGAATATCGCCGAAGAGCCGGCAAGCGAGGGCGTGGAGCAGCAGGTCGCAGTAGTGGAACAGACACCCCTCAGGGTCCCGACGACACTCAAAAGCCTGATTGAGGCCCTTGTCTTCGCGGCGAAGGAACCACTGACCATCAAACAACTCCAGGCATTGTACGAGTCCCAGGGGAATGATGGTGAGGAGCGCCGGATCGAACCCGCGGAGGTGAGTCAAATCATTGAAGCGTTGAACGGGGAGTTTGCGGCGGCGGAAAAACCCTACAGGATCATTCCCCTGGCAGGAGGATTCCAGTTTGCAACCCAGCCTGTGTACGCCGAGTGGCTCGGGAAGCTCTATAAGGAACAAGCCCGACGGAGACTTTCACAATCCTCCATAGAATCCCTCTCCATCATCGCCTACAAACAACCGATTTCGAAGTCGGAGATCGAATCGATTCGTGGGGTCAACTGCGATTATGTCTTAAAGACGTTATTGGAAAAGGAGCTCGTGACCATCGTGGGACGCGCGCCAACTCCGGGCCGCCCATTGTTGTACGGCACGACGAGGGAATTCCTCAAGCATTTCGGCCTGAATGACGTCAGCGACCTGCCGAGACCGCGTGAGATCGAGGAGATCCTGGGTGAAAGCCAGTTCGAGGCGGAGCGCAGGATGCTGGAAGCCCAGCATGGACTCGCCGAAGAGCAAAAGAAAGAGGAAGAGGACTTCAAGTCGAGGCTCCCGCACATTCCGAAACGCAAGCCAAGCCTCGATGAGACTGTCAGTATCGTCTCAAGGAAGAAAACGCGTGAACTTAAAATCCGCACGGAGGATGAGGCACCCCCCACGGATAGCGTCCCTTCCGGGTTGAACGAAGCCGTTCCCGAGGCAGATGATGCAGATGTTGGTGGAATCAAGCGAGAATCACCGGCCCCAATTGTCCTGGAGCAATCCTCCCAGGATCGTGCCGGCGAAGCTCAGGCCGATATTCCAACAGAGACGATCCAGCATCCGACTGAAGATTCCGTCGTCCCTTCTTCTATCGAACCTTCTTTCGCAGAAATAGGAAATCCGGTCGACGCTGGGAACACTGAGGTGGTGGACGAGGATGCCCTCGAAGCAGCCATAAAAGAACAAGAATCGATCGTAGAGGCGCCATCGGCTCAACAGGCCATGGAGGAACAAGAAGACTCCGAGCGTTCGGATGAACTCGCTACCGCCGATCTTGTCGTACCGGAATCGACCATGGACGAGGTTCAAAGTCCCGAAGACGATACCGAGCCTCCTTCCGTCGCCCAGGCAGAGACACCTGCCGGGCGTCAACAAGCCCCCCATTCGAAAACACCATGGCAAACCTGGAAAGAGAAGATTCAAGGGTTCATCAAGAAACTGTTCGGCTGAACAAGTACCTCGCGATAGCCGGTGTGGGGTCCCGTCGTAAAAACGATGAACTGATTCTTTCCGGTGCCGTCAAAGTCAACGGTAAGGTGGTCCAGGAACTGGGGGTGAAGATCAAGCCCCTCAAGGACCGTGTGACGGTGAACGGCAGTCCTGTGGAAGTTCGTCAGAAGTCCTACTATATACTGTTCAACAAGCCGAAGGATTGCATCACCACCGTGAGCGACGAGCGGGGTCGAACGACCGTGATGGACTACGTCCGGATCAAGGAACGGATCTATCCCGTCGGCAGGCTCGATCGGAATACGGTTGGTGTTCTGCTCCTGACCAACGACGGCGATCTTGCAAACGGCCTTCTGCACCCGAAGGGTGAGATCGAACGGATTTACCGGGTGCGCCTTGAACGCGGCATCCTCGACGAAGACCTGAAGAAGATGAAAAAGGGGATCCGGCTCGAGGACGGGGTTGCCAAGCCGCACGAGGCGGCAGTGGTTCCCGGGACGCGCCGTACGGAATTGCTCGTGTCACTGATGGAGGGGAAAAACAGGGAGGTGCGGAGGATGTTCGAGGCCATGCACTATGACGTCAAGAGCCTCGAACGCATCGCATTCGCCGGTCTCACGACGGAAGGGGTACCGCGGGGCAGATGGAGATTTTTGTCTCGTCCGGAAGTCACCTATCTCAAGGAACAAGCAGGCCTCCCAACATAAATGTATGCGATTCCCCAGAAGCAGCGGAATATTACTCCATCCAACTTCCTTGCCGGGCGCGTACGGTTGCGGTGATCTAGGCGATGTCTCGTACCATTTTGTCGATTGGTTGGTGGTTGCCGGACAACGGCTATGGCAGGTGCTTCCCCTGGAGCCGACGGGGTACGGCAACTCTCCCTACATGGCCCTCTCAGCGTTTGCCGGGAACCCGTTGCTTATTGGATTTGAGGACCTCCTCGCCCGCTCACTCATCACGCACCAGGAGTTGTTGCCGGTCCCGCAAGGAACATCCTCGCACGTGAACTATGCTGAGGTCGCGCCATACCGGTTAGAGCGGCTCCGGCTCGCAGCAAACCGTTTTTTTGCGCGTGAAGGGGCAGAAGAGGCGCGGGAGTTCGAAGCTTTTTGTGACGTGGAAAAAAACTGGTTGGATGATTTCTCGTTGTTCATGGCACTCAATGGCCGTTTCGGCGGTGTTGTCTGGACCCAATGGGATGCAGACTGTGCCCTGCGGAAGCCGAAAACCATGGGGCTTGCCCGGCGTGAGCTCAGCGAGGATATCCGTTTTTGGAAATGGACACAGTGGGAGTTTTTCCGGCAATGGGCACGGGTGAAACGATATGCCAATCACCGTGGGATCAGGATTATCGGGGATATTCCCATTTTCGTCGCGCATCATAGCGCCGACGTTTGGTCCCATCCCAAGATGTTCACTCTCGATGAACGGGGAAATCCGGTTTTTGTGGCAGGCGTTCCCCCCGATTACTTCAGCGCCACGGGCCAGCGATGGGGCAACCCGTTATACCGTTGGGATGTCATGGAAAAAGATCAGTACCGCTGGTGGATTGAGCGTTTCCGACGGACCCTGACTCTTGTCGACATTGCACGGATTGACCATTTTCGCGGTTTTGATGAATATTGGGAGATCCCTTCGTCGGAAAAAACTGCGGTGAAGGGAAGATGGGTCCGCGGACCCAAGGAGAAATTCTTCCAGGTCGTACAAAAAAAACTGGGAAAGCTCCCGATCATCGCGGAGGATCTCGGTATCATCACTCCGAACGTGGTAAAGCTTCGGGAAAAGCTTGCCTTCCCCGGTATGAAAGTGCTTCACTTTGCCTTTGCGGAGGGACCGGAAAACGTTTTCCTTCCCCACCACTATGAAGAGAATTGCGTTGTCTATACGGGAACCCATGACAACGATACCACCCGGGGTTGGTACGAGAAGGCTACACATGTCGAACGTGATTTTGTCCGACGCTACTGCTCCACCGACGGCCGCGAAATTCAGTGGGATTTGATCAGCCTGGCGTCACGGTCGCTTGCGGATCTTGCGATCTTCCCCTTCCAGGATATCCTGGGTCTCGGATCTGAGGGGAGAATGAACTTCCCCGGGACAGCGGAGGGGAACTGGGAATGGCGGTTCTCATGGTCTCAGGTCGGGCCGGAGCACGCCAAGAGGATCCATGAGCTGTCCGCCCTGTTTGGCAGGATCCAATAGTTCGATCCCCTCATCCCTCATTTTGATGAATTCAATTGTATGATCCGAACATCGACTTCCCGCATGAATTATGTCTGAAGAACTGAAGCAGGGTAATCAACGACCGCAACAGCGTCCGGAGGATCAGGAGGATCTGAATGTCCTTATGGTCCGGAGGAGAGAGGAACTGGAGCAACTCCGGAAGCTGGGGATCAACCCCTATCCCCATTCATTCGAAAGATCCGATTACTCGAACCAGATTGTCTCAGGGTTTCAGGAAGAGGCTCCTCAGAAGACCGTTTCGGTTGCAGGCCGGATCATGACCATTCGCCGGATGGGGAAAGCATCATTTTGCCACCTCCAGGATCCGCAGGGGAAGATCCAGATCTATCTGAAGAAAGACGACCTTGGGTCCGTGTACGATGCCTTTAAGTTGCTCGATATCGGAGACATTGTCGGAATCAAGGGTTTCGTTTTTCGGACACGGATGGGGGAGGTCTCCATCCATGCCCGGGAGCTTGTCCTGCTCGCCAAGTCCATCAGGCCTCTGCCGGTGGTGAAGGAGAAGGTCGATGAGCAAGGAAACAAAACGGTTTATGACCCTTTCTCTGACAAAGAGCTCCGTTACCGGCAACGCTATGTCGATCTCGTCGTCAGTCCCCAGGTTCGTGAAACATTCATCAAGAGGGCGAAGATTGTCAGCACGATGAGGCGATTCCTGGATGAAAGGGGTTACCTCGAGGTAGAGACTCCGGTGCTGCAATCGATCTACGGCGGAGCATCCGCGCGCCCGTTCAAGACCCATCATAATGCCCTCGATATCGACCTCTACCTCCGCATCGCCGACGAGTTGTACTTAAAGCGACTCATCGTCGGGGGATTCGAAGGGGTCTACGAAATCTCGAAAGATTTTCGGAATGAGGGAATGGACCGGAGCCATAATCCCGAGTTCACGATGATGGAGCTCTATGTCGCCTACCAGGACTACCATTGGATGATGGCGCTGACCGAGCAACTCGTCCACGAAATTGCCGTGGCGGTCAACGGCAAGCCGACGGC
>JBBEBV010000338.1:0-2139 GCA_040882165.1 Bacteroidota bacterium | reverse complement strand
ATCACCACGAGCGTCATATCATCTCCATACGAAGAACCGCCCGTGTAGTTTCTGATTTCGGTCAATATTGTTTGTTTGATCTCTTCTGCCGAACGCAGGCGCGAGCCCAAAGCGACCTGGACCAGGCGCTCGAACCCGAATTCCTCCCCCGTCTGGTCCCTCGACTCATTAATCCCATCGGTGTAGAAAATGCAAATATCGTCCTTCTGCAGATTGAGTGTCGTTTCCTCCGTTGCATCCTCAAACCTGCGATCGTTCGTCAATCCCAGCCCGATCCCGGAGGGGCGGATCATGCGAGCCTCCAGGCCCGAGATGTAAATCATCGGGCAATGCCCTGCGCGCGCAACCGTCATCGTCGCCCGAGGCATGTCGATGATGCCATAGAGCAGACTGATGAACGCATTCCGTTCCAGGCTTTCGCTCAGGGATTGGTTCGAACGGAGCACGAGCTCCCGCGGCGAAGAACAGAGTTTGCTGATCGACTGAAAGATCCCTTTTACTTCCGCCATATAAAAAGCGGCAGAGACTCCCTTGCCGGACACATCTCCCACCACAACACCGAGGCGATCCCCGTCGAGCTTGACGAAGTCATAGTAGTCCCCCCCCACTTCCATCGAGGGTTCCGACACCGCGGCAATCTGCAGGCAGTCGTATTGCGGCAGTCGTTGCGGAAGAAGACGCTTCTGCATTTGTTGCGCCACCATGATTTCCTGCTGGTAACGCTCGCGCTTCAGCGACTTTTCAATAAGCTTGGCATTCTCAATGGCAATGGTCACATGATCGGCAAAGGTCGTCATCACATCAATATCATCCTGATCGAAACCGAACTCGAAGTCCTTGGTCGCATGGAGAAAGCCGATCGGCTCGCCGTGAGAAATAAGCGGCACGCTGAGCAGGGAGCCGATGGAAACTCCATGTTTCCTGATGTGCTTCGTCCGGCGATCGTTCGCCGTGTCGTCAATCAGGAGCGCACGCTTGGACTCAAGGACCAGCCGTCGGAGGGAGGAATCCCTGTCTGCTGTAATCACTTCGATCATTTCGTGCGAGATGTTACGATTGGACACAATATCCATGGAGACCTGTCCGTTGGTCCCGGGCTCTTTGATCAATTCCAACCACGCGCTTTTTGCACCGACGACCTCGAGGGTCATGGCCGTCACGGTATTCACCAGGTCGGAGAAATCGAACACCTGGGTCACCAGCCGGCTCAGGTTGTGGAGGGAGGTCAGTTCCGACTGCTTCCGCTCGTAGACCTCGGCCGTTGGAAGATGGAATAATGTGCTGATAAATGCCATTCCAAAATAGACCGCCCCAAAAATAGCGTTCAATTGCGCGAAGGTCTTGAGCGGATAATGGAAGGAACTGATCACCTGGTCGACCGGCGATTGGGTGGTGAGCAGGTTCAAACCGATGAACGAAAGGAACAGGAGGGCGCTATACCCTATCGAATAGAGCTTCTCGCGCCGTGAGAGGTAGACAATCCAGTTTTGCTTGAAAGAGTTGAGCACGATCATGACCACCGACGCGGCAAACAGGAGCGTCGATCCGATGGCCATCTCCCTCGAGATCGCAGGCAGTGAGACGGCGCTGGCTGCAAACAGGAGGACCAGGTACACGACGAAATTCCTCTTCGTTCCTTTCCGTCTCTTGTGCAGCAGAAGGTCTTTGATGGTGAGCAGGGTGTTGATGGAGAAGAGTCCCAGTGTGACTCCAAAGAGGATCGAGAGCAGGCTGGCAATCGCGAAAAAGGGAGTTTGGATCTCCGCTCCATCGACCGCGGGAGGCGCGAAAAATACAACAAGGCTGCCGGTCAGGAGAACAAGAACTGAATACAGCAGGAGCTTGCCGATACTCTTGGGAATGCCGGATGACCGTCCTGCGCGGGCGCCACGCATGAACAGGTACAGCAGAAAAAACGCTCCGGCGATCGCCACTTCGCGGAGGTACAGGAGCCCCTCAAGGTCGACGCTGACCGTGTGGCGAACGACATCGACGATATACACGATTGCAAACACGACCAGCGCGCCGGCAATGGAGAGTATGTTCTTCAGACGGGACATGCGGAGGAACCAAAGACCAACGTGAGAGGAAACGGCTTCCTTGCATCCACTTCTTCGTTATTTCTGTGCAAAAGTTGCA
>JBBEBV010000337.1:0-2155 GCA_040882165.1 Bacteroidota bacterium | reverse complement strand
CTTCTTTCTCCACCCTGCTCCATTTGTGAAACCCGGACCCAATAATGAAAAGCTTCCATTTGCTGCAGTTTCTTTAGCCGATTCAGTATTTCGAATGGACCAGAGAGTTCAACTGTCAAGAGCTTCTCGTTCCGGGATGAATCGTAACGCATTTGCTCAAGGGAAAAAGCCGAATCACCTTTTCGCACTATGGAAGCCAGGAGGGCGATTTTCGAGGCTGCCACCCGTGCCTGATCAATCCTGAACGGAACGCCTAAGAGATGGTTCTCGATTTGTTTTAGGCCTATTGCTATTTCGGCCGTTTCGACGTTTGACTCGTATCCTTTCAATAGATATTGAGACACGAGAAAACTTGCCCGGATGGTGTCTTGAAGCGAAGCATCGCGGCTGTGTTTTGGTGTGCGGTATTCACTCTCCTGCGCTTGTGTGGCTTGATAGGCTTCGATCATTGTCTTGAGGTCTTTACAACGGTCGAATAACTCGCCAATATCGAACAGTTGTTTGATAATCTCCATCGACTTGCCGGCGCCGAAACGAATTCCTATCGTGTGTGGAGCAAAGACAGTCAGTTTGTCGCCAAGCATGCCTTCGAGTGAGGGAGTGTAGACGGTTGTTTCCTCGTCGGTTTCAAACAGGCTGCTCGTTATGGATCGCCTTTCCAGCTTGGGAAAGGTATGGCTCTGTTCCAACGTATCGAGCAAAATAGAGGTTTCACGGCCATCAAGAGCAGAAGAATAGTAGAACTTGAAGTGCCTCTTTGGAATGTTGCTCTTCTTACGGATGTTTTCCTCCACACGCGAGAATCGCGACTTTGCGATCAGGCCTGAGAGTTCGTCGAGGGCAAAGGCGCCAACAACATCGAGATCGGTTGAAAGTCGTTTGTGGTCCGACAGAATGAGATGAAGGGATGTGCCGCCTTTGAAGACGAATTGTTTTCCGCTCTCAACAAGGCGATGCAACAATTCAAATGCATAAATCTGCTTCTCGATCAGACCGGGATCGGCGCCTTTGTGGGCTTTGCGCTTGGCCTGAATCCAGGCTCTCGTAAACGATGTATCGACGATCACGGTTTGGGCCAATCAGATGATAATCGAATCTTTATGGTCTGAACAGCGCTTTACAATGGCTGCCTTTACTTTCCGGCGCTCAGCATATCGGAACAACCTTCCCATATTGATACGATGTGAGAATATGAGGTTTTCGAAAATGCGCCAGTACTCCGCATGATCCATCAGGAACAATCGATCTTTCTCCAGGAAGAGGTCGACAAGTGCTTTTTCGATGGTGGCGTAATGACCCTCCACCGGCTCTTCCGTGATCAACTGACGCACAATGATCCGGTGGTCGGTGGCAGCCACATATTTTTCGACTTCCGTTTGTTTGGGATTGGCATAGACCGTATACTTTTTGTCCTGCAAATAGTTTGTAACGGGAACAAGTGCATCTGTTTCCGTATAAAGGAATATCGTGAAGCGGCTCATGAGATGGTGGGCAAACGGCTGTAACTGCTCGGAACTCCAGATAGAAAACTGAAGCAGGGGAAATTGTTTTTCTACCCGTCGGGCGATCGCTAGTACGGAATCGTACCGCGGTTTGAACGGCGTGGGGATCGTTGAGTACCATCTTCTTCCTGCATCAAAGAGGATTTTGGACTGCACAAGACGGTAGAGCGTTGTGTAGAGAGTTGCCGGCGGTATTGTTCTCGTGCTGCAGAGCTTCCTTCGTAATCCTTGGACGCTTGCATATTTCGCGGACTTGAGCGTCTGAAGCAATGTATCTTTGAATGTTTTCGTCGCAGTTTTCTCCTGTCTAACTAAGGCACATTTATTTATATGTGCCGTAATTATACAACAATTCTTCGATTCTTGCAAATGTCCGGATCAAGGATGTTCAGACCGCCGAGGGACTTCCACTTACGCGTTAGTATCAGAAGTCGACGATTTCGTTCCTTTTCGCGACTGGAAAGATACGGTTTCCGTTCATAAAAGGATTGTGGCATATCCCAAATGTGTTCTATTTTTCCATTATGCGCTTCTCACGCCCCCTTTTTGGGGGCGTTTGTGTTTACGGAGTAACCGGGCAGAACGTGTTGTCCTGTTGATCCCGTCATGCTTTCGGGTGGGATTCTGTTTCTCCCCCGCGCGGTTGGTCGGGG
>JBBEBV010000336.1:0-2169 GCA_040882165.1 Bacteroidota bacterium | reverse complement strand
ATGTGCCATTTGCACGGATCGAAAATGAATAGCCCATTAGAGTACGATGATTTCAAATCAATGAATGAAAGAAGGAATCTATGAGACGATGGCTAGCTTTCTTATTCGCGCTCATGTTTCTGGCTACCATACACGAGGGGACACACGCTCTTGTTGCCGGAATGTACGATGAATACGATGGTTTTCATATACGACCGCTGGGATTTGAAGTCACCTACAACACAGAAGTTATCGAGAGAAGCGGTATTCAATGGGCGTTTATCTCCGGAGCAAGCAATCTGGTCACCGTAACCATGGGCTTCGTGCTGCTGTTACTTGGCGCAAGGTTCGCCCGCTCCAGCGCCTCGTTCGCGAAGTCGGGGATTTTCTACTTGACGCTTCTGTCCTTGCTCGTCGATCCTCTCAACTGTTCTATCGGACCGTTCATCTACGGTGGAGACGCCGATGGCATCGCTGGAGGTCTGGGTATTAGCCGGTACGTCGTCCAAGCCGTCTTTTTCTCCGTGTTGCTTCTGAATCGAGAACTCGTGGCACGAAAGCTATTTCCAACGTACAACGTACAGACGCGACACCCTTTGTTTCGACCGTGGATACGATCGGCGAAACGAGCCTAATGGTGACGAACAGATTATTAACGCTATTTAAGAGGAGTGTGCAATGATTGCACGGATGTGGCATGGTGTCACTCTCGTTGAGAACAGCGAGGCTTTCTTGGAGTATATGAAAAACACGGGTGTCAAGGAGTGTGCTGCTGCGAGCGGAAACCAAGGAGTATATGTCCTCCGCAGGAGTTGCAATGCACACATGGAGTTCATATTCCTTTCGTTATGGGAATCGTATGAGTCGATTCGGAATTTTGCGGGACAACTTATCGAAAAACCGGTATACTTTTCCGAAGACAAACAATATCTCGTTGAACTTGAGCCCGCAGTCATTCACTACGATGTTCTAGTGGAACAGCTTTCCCCTTACGCGGGGAAGAATGTAAAATCCGATTAGTTTTCCTCTGTCGGATATGAGTGTGACAGGTTACGACACTGATTCTTTACAGATGTTTGTAAGGTGATTCTATGAAACCTGAACAAATCCGCAGGCGCATCCACTCACTGATGGACGAGTTGGGATATGTTTTTCGAACCGTGTCGGTTCAGCATCTAGGCGAAATAGAAGCCGAGATACATTCAAGGTATGATGCTGGCAGTTTTGATGAGGAGTTCTTTCAGGAGCGCCTCACTTCCTTCCAATTCCACCCACTAGAATCTTTGGCTGTGGAAAAATCCATAATCATTATCGCAGTACCGCAACCCACGGTCGTGCTGATCTTTGCATGGAGAGGAATCGATCATTCGGTAGTAATCCCACCAACCTACGATGTGCTGGTGAACGAGGAAGTAAAGAACCGCCTTGAACGAATCCTGCAACCAGAAGGATATTCTGTGACTTCAACAATCCTACCATTAAAACTTCTAGCAGTACGCAGTGGTCTTGCAGAGTATGGTAGAAACAACATCTGCTACATCCCTTGCAAGGGTAGTTTCTACCGTCTTATGGCTCTTTGCACAGATTTCCCACGTCTCGACGATCACTGGGGACCCGCTGTCATCATGAAACGATGCGCGAATTGCAAGGCATGCCTCAATGCATGTCCTTCAGGAGCGATCAGTGAGCATCGATTTCTGTTCTACGCCGAACGATGTCTCACATTTCATAATGAGCACGCAAATAATTTCCCCGAATATGTAGACCGTGCGTGGCACCATTGCTTGTTTGGATGTCTGGCATGTCAGAAGATTTGCCCTGAAAACAAAGAATCAATGAAGTGGGTTGAAGAGAGGGAAAGATTCAGCGAAGAAGAAACCTCTTGGATTCTTGGCGGTACCTCACTGGGCCAGGTTCCTCCATCGACCCGACATAAGCTTGAGCGTCTGAGCTTGATTGATGATTACCTTTTATTAGGTCGCAACCTGAGTTTACTACTAACTTGAACTTTTTCTTGTGTACCGAGGAACAATGCAAACGGCACATAACACGCCGCACCACGACAGTCCCACATTTGAAAAGGATTAAAGTGGTCGCTCAATGGTTTTTGGTGCGGTTTGGTAAGCGCAGTTTAGTCTCTCGAAATCTTTTGTAGCACCAAAAACCACTGCGTGGTGCGGCGAGACGTTA
>JBBEBV010000335.1:0-2171 GCA_040882165.1 Bacteroidota bacterium | reverse complement strand
GTGAAACCTGTCAAGTCTTGTGATCGTACTGGCCCCATTTCTCTACAGCCTCTTTTAAAAGCAAGAGTTTTTCTCTTCTGACGGGAGGAGCAACAGAACACGCCGTGCTCAGGATGAAACCCCCTGCCTGTTTTCCGATGCTGATTCGCTCATGCGCATCGCTCAGGATTTTCTCGTTCGTTCCCATCAAGAGTGTATGAACCGAATCGATATTACCCTTGATGAACGCCCGATGGTTGAAACGATGAAACGCATCCGCCAGCTCGACATTTCCGAGCGGCGGCGGGTCGAGACATTCAATGCCGCTCACCCCCGCCTCGAGCATCGCTTCCAACCGGTCGGAGATCGCTCCGCATGTATGAGTGTAGATATGAACTCCCTGTGCCCGAACCGACCGGGCGATCCTGCCCTCATGCGGAAGCACAAACTCTCGATATTGCTCCGGAGAAAGAAACCCCGATCCGGCAAAAGGAGAGGAAACTTTGATGGCATCCACACCCGTGGCGCACATCCGGACCGCAAGATCCTCCACAAGCACCGCAAAATGGTCCAGAATCCCCTGACATTTCTCCGTGTCGGTTAAAAGAGCCATTAATGCCTCTTCGTATCCGAAGAGATCAAGCAAATAATCGAACGGCGAGGTAATTTCTCCATGCATCGAAACATCCTCGCCTGCCTGCTCGCGGATGAGATCAAAAATGTCAAATGTGTGCTCCGGGTGAATGGTAAACCGGAGCCCGCCCGAAACGGGGATGTAGGGAAGTGTGGCCGGAAGATCACTCAACTTGAATTCTTCGACGGGAGGTTTGGCCTCCCGGATCAACGATTGCGGCAGGTCATCCAAGCGGTACAGGTACTGCTCTCCGTTCGCCCAGGTAACAATCTCACCTTCCGGACTCGGTTCCCTTGAACGGATTCCCACCCGCCACTCCGGATCGTGGCCGTGGAGACTGACCAGGATTCCATCAAACCCATAGATGGCGCGAAGCTTTACCAGTCCGTCAGCAAAGACATGGACGTCATGCCAGAAATCCAACGGCACCGCACCCAACTGGAGAAGCATGTGCCCGATACTCATCTGGCACATCAGCGGCACACGGTCTGGGATGCCGCCGTCCATCGCGATGCGGACGCGTTCTCGGGAAGTCATCATGCAATATCCTTTGCTGGGATGCGATAATGAAAGTACGCGGCACATGCCCCTTCTGAAGAAACCATCGGCGCTCCAAGCGGCTTCTCGGGCGTGCATTGCAGACCGAAAGCCGGACAGTCATGCGGCCTCTTCAAACCCTGAAGGACCTGTCCGGCGATGCACAGGGGCGACTCCACCGCCCGAATGTCCTCAATATCAAATATCTGCTCTGCATCGAATTCGGCATACGTCTTGCTGAGTTTATACCCGCTCGAGGGAATCACACCCAGGCCGCGCCAGGCGCGGTCAGTCACCTCGAACACTTCGGCAAGAAGTTTGCGGGCGAGGATGTTTCCCTCTCTCCGGACTGAGCGGGCGTACTGGTTCTCCACATCTGCCCGTCCTTCTTCCAACTGTTTCACCGTCATATACACCCCCTGCAGGATATCGACCGGCTCGAATCCTGTCACGACAATCGGCACCCGGTACTTTTTTGCCAGGGGGAAATATTCTTCGTATCCCATCACGGTGCAGACGTGACCGGCGGCAAGAAAACCCTGAACGCGTGTCCCGGGAGCCGAAAGGATCGCTTCCATCGCCGGTGGCACGAGTACATGCGAACAGAGAAGGGAAAAGTTTTTGAGGCCGAGCCGCCGGGCCTGCGATACCGCCATGGCGTTGGCCGGCGCCGTCGTCTCAAAACCGACACCAAAAAATACAACTTTTTTGTCAGGATTCTGTTTTGCAATCGTAAGAGCATCGAGGGGTGAATAGACCATGCGTACGCTGCCCCCTTCTGCCCTGACCGTGAGGAGATCTTTGGACGAGCCAGGGACCCGCAACATATCCCCAAATGACGCCAAAATTACACCCGGCATGGAAGCGATCGCGATCGCCTTGTCGATGATCTCCAGCGGGGTCACACAAACCGGACATCCCGGGCCATGGACAAGTGTAATTTCTTTGGGGAGAAGCTCCTCCAGCCCATACTTCACGATGGTGTGAGTCTGCCCCCCGCAGATCTCCATGATCGTCCAGG
>JBBEBV010000334.1:0-2173 GCA_040882165.1 Bacteroidota bacterium | reverse complement strand
ACTGCCTGCCCGCCATGCCTTACCTTTTGGCGGGAGCTAACGGCCCGAAAAGCGTATCAAATATACCCATCCGACGCAGGAAAGTCAACAGAAAGTTCTTGCAGCCCCTGCCACTTTTCGGTAACTTTTCCGCAGAGTAATCTGCCACAGAGGTGTTTCTAAACTCCAAAAAGTCAGAGCAATCTTCCGTGTCAACAAGATGGCTCTGAGTCCTCTGTGTCTCCGTGGCATCCTTTTAGAGCGGCCTGACTCGACACGCTTCATTGAAAACCCGGACATGACATGAAATTGACACTTCACTTGATTTTCGTTCTCCTCTCCACTTCGCTTGTCGTTGCGCAACCGAAGCTGGTCCCGGTGACAATCCTGCACTGGAACGATTTTCATGCGCAGAACGAACCGTACAACGTCACCGTCAAATCGCGTGCGACCGGACAGGATACCAGCTTCACCGTCGGAGGCACGGCCACCCTGTTGGGCTATCTGAACAAGTACCGGCAGGAATCTCCCAATCCCCTCCTCTTTCACGCCGGGGACGATTTCCAGGGAACGCCCATCTCCTCCCAAACTCACGGCCGTTCCCAGATTGAATTGCTGAACCTCATCAAGCCAGATGCATTTACGTTGGGAAATCACGAATTCGACTATGGGAGCGAGAAACTCCGCTCCTATTTCCTTCTCGCGCAATTTCCCATCCTCACTGCCAACGTGTACGATACGATCAGGAAAACTCCGTTTGCGCAACCGACCCGGATTATCAAAACCGGTGGAGTTACCATCGGGGTGATGGGACTGACCCATCCAGAGCTCGAAACGCTTGTGATCCGGGACAGCCTGTTAGGGCTGATCATGCTCGATATCGACAGCGTCGCGACAAGCCATATCCGTGAGTTCCGGCAGCAAGGCGTCGACCTGATTGTCTCAGTCACTCACATGGGACTGAGGTCGGACAGCCTGCTTGCCATGAACCATCCGGAAATCGACGTCATCGTTTCAGGACACGACCACGTCCCTCTCTTCGCTCCGAAGCGAGTGAACCGGACCATCATCATCCAGGCAGGGCGATGGGGGCGGTACTTAGGCAAACTTGACTTGCAGGTCGATATCGCGGGAGATTCCGTGTACAGTTATGCCGGTCGGCTCATTGAAACGCGGACGAGCGACATCGTGCCGGATCCGGTTGCAGAACGGGAAGTCGAAAGACTCGTCGGTGACCTGCGCACAGCGATGGAAGAAGTGATCGGGGAATTGAAAACACCCTGGGTCCGAAGTCCGGAACGCCGGAGGTCGGAATCGAACATCGGGAGCTGGCAGACCGATGTCATGAGAGCCTACGCCAAAACAGACATCGCGATCCAGAACTCCACGGGAATCAGAGTCCCGTTGGGAGCGGGACCGATCAAGGTCGGCGATATCTGGAGGATGAATCCATTTGGGAACTACTTTGTCGTGTTCGAGGTTGATGGAAAAACCCTGAGACAGATGCTGGAATTCCAGTCGTCGGTCAGCACGCAGGAGTGGTGCCAGGTGAGCGGCGTTCGGTACACATTCGATTCAAGAAAACCGGCAGGGCAAAAGGTTCAATCCATTGAGGTCGGTGGGAACAGTATCGACGAATCAGAGATTTACACGATTGTGACGAACAATTACGTGACGAGCAATATCCCAGTCCACTTTGGGATCGATTCGAAAGGGCTGAAGTTCCGGACACTACCAACAATGGACCGCGATGTTTTTATTGATGCGGTGCGGCAGATGAAAACCATTTCTTCATTCACCGACGGAAGGATTATCGATCTTGGAGCGATTCATTAAGCAGGCGGTCGCCGTTCTCGCCATAGCGTTTGCAGTCTCTTTGGGGGGATGCAAAGATGAGGTCACCGGTTCGAGCGTCGACTCGATAGTTTTTCCCGATGCAAATGTCAGCTACTCCCAGCATGTCCAGGTTCTCTTTCAACAGGCGTGCGCCGTTGGAGGATGCCATGCCGGGTCCGGCGCCCAGGCAGGACTCAACCTCTCTCCCCCTTCGTACAATAACCTGATGAACCATGTCCCCCGCCTCGTCACCTCGGGATCAAGTAACAACAGTCTGCTGATCCAGAGACTGGATGGCCGTCTCGAGCCCCGCATGCCGTTGAACGGCACTCCGCTTAAATCAAACCACCTGAACGGA
>JBBEBV010000333.1:0-13910 GCA_040882165.1 Bacteroidota bacterium | reverse complement strand
AAGCCCGCCCTAACGGCATGGTCGGGCAAGCCCGCCCTAACGGCATGGTCGGGCAGGCAGTCGTTCGGGCGGGCAAGGCATGAAGACACAAAGGTTTTCAAAATGGAATAAAAACAAAAATGTTCTTTCGTGCCTTAGTGACTTTATTGTGATCAATCAGACTTTTGACTTTTAAAACAGTACCTTCCCGGATAATTGTTCCATCTTTCAATAGCCTCCTCAGAAAGCGTATCCCACTATGGCTGCCATGCTCGAAGTTCCCGTCATCACGCAAACAAACTTCCCGGGCCTCACTCTCCTGAACCGCGGGAAGGTCCGGGATATCTACGATTTCGGAGATTCCCTGCTGATCGTGGCTACGGACCGCATCTCGGCGTATGATGTCATCATGCCGAACGGAATACCGTACAAGGGAAAAGTCCTCACGCAAATCTCCGGCTTTTGGTTTGCGATGATGGAGGATATCGTCCCCAACCATCTGATCTCGAATCTCACCTATGATTTCCCCCCGGCATGCAAACCGTACTGGCGCGCACTGGAAGACCGATCGATGTTGGTCAGGAAAGCGGAACCGCTTCCGGTGGAATGTGTCGTCCGCGGGTATTTGTCGGGCTCCGGTTGGGTGGAGTACCAAAAATCCGGCACGATTTGCGGTATCAAGCTTCCTCCCGGACTGGTGGAATCTCAAAAACTGCCGGAACCGATCTTCACCCCCGCCACGAAAGAGGAGGTCGGGACGCATGATGAGAACATCTCGTTCGACCGGATGGTCGAACGCATCGGCCATGAAACAGCCAAAAAAGTACGCGACCTTTCCATCAGCATCTATCAGCGGGCCGCCCGGTTCGCGGAATCCAAGGGCATTCTGCTCGCCGACACGAAAATGGAGTTCGGCATCGACGGGAACGGAGCGATCATGATTATCGATGAACTCCTGACCCCCGACTCTTCCCGCTTCTGGCCGAAGGATCGCTATCAGCCAGGGAGGGGACAGGAGAGTTTCGACAAGCAGTTCGTCCGTGATTATCTCAACTCCGTCGCATTTAACCGGAAACCTCCGGGACCCACCTTACCGGAGGATGTTGTCCTGAAGACGTCTGCCCTCTATCTGGAGGCATTGAAGCGACTGAGCGGAAAGACACTGCTCTGACGAAGGGCCGGATTCTCGCATCGAAACTTTCGAGGCACACTATGCAGGAAGGCTACCGCATCCTCGAACACCCCGCTGATGTTGGAATTGAAGCCCATGGCAAATCGTTGAGGGAGGTGTTTGAATACGCCGCGCTCGGGCTCATGTCCATCATTGTCGACCCGACCGGGATCGATCCCGTCGAACAACGCTTCCTCGCCATCACCGGAACCGACCTCGAAAACCTCCTCGTCAAATGGCTTTCGGAGATCCTGTATCTTTATGACGGTCAGGAATTTGTCCTTTCCGACGTCACGATTGAACGCATTTCGCCAAGACGCATCGAGGCCTTCGTTACGGGAGATATCATTGATCCCGGAAGGCACCAGTTCAGAACGGATGTCAAAGCTGTGACCTATCATCAACTCAAGGTGGAGGAGCGGGAAGACGGCTGCATGGCGAGGGTGTTCCTCGACATTTGACGGTCGGGTACAGAACGAACTTCCGGAAGAAGGATTCGAAACTATCATGCTCACAAAACTGGACGACTATCGGTTTATCGTTCCAAAGTCCTTTCGCGATGGGATGAACGTCGAAGGCCTGATCTATGCCGACGACGAACTGATCAAAGCCATTGAGAATGATCAAACCGTGATGCAGGTGGCCAATGTGGCGACCCTTCCCGGACTCGTTGGGCGCTCCCTCGCCATGCCGGATGCACACCAGGGTTATGGGTTTGCCATCGGTGGCGTCGCAGCCGCTGATCTGAACAAAGGAGTTGTCTCCGCAGGCGGAGTGGGATTTGATATAAACTGCGGAGTGCGGCTGCTGGCAACCGGGTATACCCTGGAGGAAGTGAAGCCAAAACTTGATGCGTTGTTGAACCAGATGTTTCGTGATATTCCATGCGGGACGGGAAAAAAAGGACTGCTCGGTGGACTGGACGCGCGGTCGCTCGATGAGGTCCTCGAGTCGGGGGCTCACTGGGCCATACGGAACGGGTACGGAACGGAACAAGACCTGGAGCATATTGAAGAAACGGGAAAAATTCCAAACGCGAACCCGGAGCATGTGAGCCGGCGGGCAAAGGAACGTGGACACGATCAGCTTGGCACGCTCGGCTCCGGCAATCATTTTGCCGAGGTGCAATACGTTGCCGAGCTCTTTGACGGGGAGGCTGCCCGTACCTTCGGATTACGTCCCGGACAAATTGTCGTGCTTCTTCACACCGGCTCGCGGGGGCTCGGGCACCAGGTCTGCACCGACTATCTTGAAGTCATGCAAGCTGCAATGAAAAAATACAACATCACCATTGTCGACCGGCAGCTCGCATGTGTTCCGATCCGGTCGCCGGAGGGGGAAGACTACCTTGCGGCCATGGCAGCCGCCGCGAACTTCGCATTTGCAAACCGCCAGTTGATCACGCACCGGGTCAGGGAGGCTTTCGCGCGTGTGATGGGGAAGCAGGACGTCAGGATCGTGTACGACGTCTGCCATAATATTGCCAAGTTCGAGGAGCATACGGTCGGGGGGGAAAAGAAGCGCGTGCTCGTCCACCGGAAAGGAGCCACACGTGCGTTTCCGAGCCACCGGCCGGAGATCCCGAAAGATTACTACGAAGTTGGTCAACCGGTGCTGATTCCCGGGAGCATGGGTACCTGTTCTTACGTCCTTGTCGGAACGGAGCGGGCCATGGAGGAGACATTCGGTTCTTCGTGTCATGGCGCAGGGCGGTCAAAGAGCCGCACGGCCGCGAGGAAGGACATCACCGCAGACCGGTTGATTCTGGAGCTCGAAGAAAAAGGTATACACGTCCGTGGGGCTTCCAAGAGCGGACTTACTGAGGAGAACCCCGGGGCTTACAAAGACGTGAGCCGGGTTGTCGATGTGGTGCATCGTGCCGGCATCGCACGGAAGGTGGCAAAGCTCGTCCCCATTGGTGTGATCAAAGGATAGAAGAGGAGGGTGCCATGTTGTTCATCTGGAACAGAATCGAAGGGTCTGCTGTTCATTGAAAGTAGTTCTTATTCTTAGTATATTTCAATTATTATCGATCAAATCACTGAATTTATTGGAGAAGAAATGCTTCCGTTGACTGAAGAAAACATACTCACTTCCTTAAGGCTTGTGAAAGATCCTGATTTACACCGTGATATCGTAACACTCGGCTTTGTGAAGAACCTGGCCATTCGCGGCAAGGATGTCAGTTTTACGCTCCAGCTCACGACTCCCGCCTGCCCGGTCCGTGACGAGTTCAAGGTCGATTGCGAGAAGGCGATCCGCCATAACATCGAAGGCGTGGGGAAGGTGGAGATTGAGATAACGGCCAACGTCGTCTCCCATGCGAACACGGTAAAAGACAGCATTATCCCGGGTGTCAAGAACACCATCGCTGTGGCAAGCGGAAAAGGGGGGGTGGGCAAATCAACGGTGGCGGTGAACCTCGCTGTTTCGCTTGCGATGGACGGGGCGAAGGTCGGCCTGGTCGATGCGGACGTGTACGGTCCGAGCATCCCGCTGATGTTCGGCATCAACGAGAGACCCAAAGTCTCGCAGAACAAGTTGATCCCGCTGGACAAGTATGGAGTGAAAATCATGTCCATCGGGTTCCTTGTCGATCCGATGCAGGCGGTGATCTGGAGGGGTCCGATGGCGAGTGGCGCGATCAAGCAATTCCTGGGAGATGTGACCTGGGGGGACCTCGACTACCTGGTGTTCGATTTGCCGCCGGGAACCGGCGATATTCAATTGACGCTCGTGCAGACTATTCCGCTCACAGGTGCCGTCATTGTTACGACGCCCCAGGATGTCGCCCTCGCGGATGCGAGGAAAGGGCTCGTGATGTTCAACAAGGTCAATGTGCCGGTCTTCGGTATCGTGGAGAACATGAGCTTCTTTCTCTGCACGCATTGCGGGGAGAGGGAGGATATTTTCGACACGGGTGGTGGAAAGAGAACCGCCGGCGAATTGGAGGTCCCGTTCCTGGGCGAAATTCCGATCCACACGAGCATCAGGATTGGTGGAGACAAGGGAATACCGATCGTCGTAGGAGAGGAACACTCGCCGCACGCCCAGAGCATCAGACAGATCGCACGAAATCTTGCGGCGCAGATCAGTATACGTAATGCCAACGCGTCGCAGGAACCGAAGGTCGAAATTTTACTCCCCACATAACGCTGCCATGCTCTCCAGTCAGGCCATTGAATCAAGTCTATCGAAAGTGCGCCCGTATCTCAACGAGGATGGTGGGGATGTTGAGTTGGTGCGGGTGACGGAAGATGGGATCGTTGAAGTTCGTCTCGTCGGATCCTGCCAATCTTGTCCGATGTCGATCATGACGCTGCGGGCTGGAATTGAACGCTCGCTGATGCTTGCCCACCAGGAAGTACGAAGGGTTGAACAGGTGCGTTAAGAGGGGAGTAACGTGGGGGAGGTCCAACAAGCCTCCAAAGGTTCCGGGGTGAATCCCGGCTTTCGAATCCTGCCGCGTGATCCTTTCAGTTCTTTTCCTTTAACTCCACTTCAAAGAGTTTCCCGTTGTCCAGTTTCACAATCCGGGCCGGGTATTTCCGGACAAGGTCATAATTGTGCGTTGCCATCAGAATTGCCGTGCCGCGCATATTGATCCTGCGGAGAAGGTCCATGATTTCGGAAGAAGCGTGCGGGTCGAGGTTCCCGGTCGGTTCGTCGGCGAGAAGGAGGGAAGGAGCATTGACAAGGGCACGGGCAATGACCACCCGCTGTTGCTCGCCGCCTGAAAGTTCGTTCGGCATTTGCCCTCTCTTGTGGCTCAATCCAACCTCCGCGAGTGCCTGCAACACCCGTTTCTTGATCTCGCTCCCCTTTGTGTTTGTGACATACAGGGCAAAGGCGACGTTTTCATACACGTCCCGGTCGTCCAGGAGTTTGAAATCCTGAAAAACGATTCCGAGTTTCCGTCGGAGAAACGGGATGCGTCGTGACTTCGTCGTTGCGGAGTCGTATTCTGCCACCCGAACAACACCGATGTGAGGCTTGAGGTCCATGTAGAGGAGCCGCAGCAGTGAACTCTTTCCCGCCCCTGTTGGTCCTACCAGGTACACAAACTCCCCGTTTTTGAGGGTGAAGTTGAGACCATTCAACACTTCCTGCCCGTCGAAGGAAACCGAGATATTGTGGAGTTCAATCATGGTTTTTCGTGAAAGCGACCGCCAGTTTGATGGCTTCCACCATGCTGGTGATGTTGGCTTTTCCCGTTCCGGCGATGTCGTAGGCTGTTCCGTGGTCCGGGGAGGTCCGGATGATTTTCAATCCGGCGGAAAAATTCACCCCCTTGCCGAAGGAACTCATTTTGAGCGGAATGAGCCCCTGGTCATGGTACATGGCGACGATCGCGTCGTAGCGTTTATAGTTGCCGGTTCCAAAGAAGGCGTCGGCGGAAAAAGGGCCCTGCACAGGCAACCCGAGCTTCTGCATCGATTGTACTGCAGGGATAATAATCTCCAACTCCTCTTTGCCGATCAGCCCCTGTTCGCCGGCATGGGGATTCAGGGCGAGAACTGCGATCGCGGGTTTTTGGATGTGAAAATTATGCAGGAGGGCCTCATGAACAATGGAAACTTTCTCAAGGATCTTTTCCTGCGAGATTGCGTCCGCGGCGTTGCGCAGGGCCGTATGGATGGTAACCAGCCCGACGCGCATGGTGCGCGAGACCAGCATCATGGCAACCCGTTGGGACCTGCTGAGCAGGGCCACCATCTCCGTCTGTCCCGGGAAACTATACCCGGCCATGTTCAGGCCTTCCTTCGAGACCGGAGCGGTCACCATCGCGCTTGCCCGCCCGCCGGTGCACAGCTCGACCGCCTTCTCGATTGCGACGCCGGCATTGCGTCCCGATGCTTTCGTGGGTCGTCCGTACTGAATATCTGCCCACAAACCGTCCCCCACGTCGAGGACCGGAGTGGCGGAGGCGTTGCGCCATGGAGAGACGGCTTTTTGAAGCTTGAGCCGGATCTTGAACTGCTTCTGAACATACTCGAGGATGTTGAGCGGTCCGATAAGTATGGGAGTGCAGAGTTTCCTCACGGCGGGGTTTGACGCCGCCTTCAAGGCAATCTCCGGACCGACGCCGTTAAAATCGCCGAGGGTTATGGCAATGACCGGTTTCAAAGGTTTTCCGCCTTGCTCAGGATGTAGGCGCCGGACTTGTTCGGATCGATGAAGACAAAGCGACGTTTGATCTGAGAGTAAATCCAGATTTCCGTCGGGGGACCGCCCGGCTGAAACACACGATTCGTTTGTGAAGGGGGGCCATAGAGAATGTAGATTCGCCCGCGGTCGGTTTTAAACCCGTCCCCCTCACGGACACCCGAAAAGCGTCGAAGAGCCTCATCCACGCGAAGATAGTACTCCGTCAAAACTTCGTTGTACGCGGTTGTTGTGTCCGGATCTTTTTGTCGCCAGAACAGGGAAAAGGCCTCCGCTTGTCTCAAACCAGAACTACTCAGTAATCCGTCCATTTCCTCGTCGCTCGCAATGTGTCGTAAGGCCTCGAGAGCAAGCGTCGCATTGAAGAGAGAATACGGGCGTTGCGGCCAGGTCACACGGAAACCATGCGTCTGGGTTTGAGTCTTTCCACCTGCTGTATACTCCACATCGAGCTTGAACAATCCCGGTTCAAGTTTTTCAAAGGGGATTGGAAGGGAGACAGTCCTCCATGCAAGGGGGGATGATTGAACCCGGTATTGGATCCCCTCCTGGTTGCCGGCAAGGCTCAGGAGTCCCTCGACCATCGCGTACATCGATCCCGAGAAAGTCTGTGTTCTTCCCTTGAATCCATCAAGCTGACCCTCCAGCTTCCACTGGACATCCAGCACCTCATCTTCCGAACCGAGGTACATTTGCGACACGATGGATCCCCGGCCCCCGAAGAGCACATCGCCGCCGCGATTGATCGGTGTGAAGGCTTGCTCATCCGGATGGGCATTGGGTTGAAGGAGCAGGGGAGGAGACAACTCCATGGCTGTCAGGTTCGGCCTCCGTGCCGTGATGCGGCGTGTTCGCTCGAGAAAACTCCTTCCCGATTCGCGGTCGTCCAGGCTGAAAACAACCTGATAGGTTCCCTTCGGGACTGTGAACGTCATAGCTCCTTGAATGTCCGGAAGGACTTCGCTCTCCTTCGGCAGTGTTGTCTGAGCCATCGAAATCTGCTTGATCTGGCGGGCGACGGAATTGCGTTCTTCATCCAGGAGTTCGATAAGCAGTTCGCCGCGGGCTCTGTATTCCGAGGTCCGTGATTCAGCATCATTCCTGATGAAGATGAAGAAGTTCTGCCAGAGGCGATAATGTATATTGACGACCGCCTTGGAGGTATCCTCGCCAAACAGAGCGACGGCTTCATAGGTGACGGCCTGCGTTTGAAATCTAGGCTGGAGCCCTCCCTGTGGCTCATCGGCTATTTGCGCTGCGAGGTTGACGATATTCCCGATGGAAAACAAAAGAATTACGAACCACCGGTGGAGTTGGTAGGGGAGTGAACGAGTGCTCACCGAAACCGCAGCCGTGGTAATCGAAAATGACCCCGGGGACGAGATGGCCCCGTTGCTGGAACGATATTCTTCCTTTGACATAGAGTACCCTCCGATACTTTCCCCCAAGTTTCCAGGCATTGTTGCCTGTACCCCCCCGTGAGGACCCGGGCAGTGTAGAGTGGTGTATACCCCTGACGAAGAATCTGAACATTCAGGCCGATGCCAAGGTACAAAGAATTCGAGTCTACTTCCACCTCCTGAGGAACTCCGTCAACAGTCTGACCCCGACACCTGACCCGCCGCGTGGCGCGTAGGGTCCGGCTTCCTCCAGAATGGCAGTTCCTGCGATATCCAGGTGAACCCATTTGTAATCGCCGATAAACTTCTTCAGGAACCAACCGGCCGTAATCGCTCCCGCCCACCGCCCGCCGACGTTCTTCACATCGGCGACGTCGCTCTTAATGAGCTTCTCATATTCGTCAAACAGGGGGAGAGGCCACACTCTCTCATAGGTTTTCTCTCCGGCTGCGGTGAGAGCATCCATCAGTCGGTCATCGTTTCCCATCATCCCGGTTGCATGGTGGCCGAGGGCGACAACACATGCTCCCGTCAGCGTTGCCAGGTCGATGACCGCAGCGGGTTTGAATCTCTCCGCATACGCGAGGGCATCGGCGAGGATCAGCCGCCCTTCGGCGTCGGTATTGTCAACCTCCGACGTCATACCGTTGTAATGGCGCAGGATATCACCCGGACGGATTGAGTTGCCGCCAGGCATGTTTTCCACGGCAGGGATCAAGCCGACAAGATGGATGGGAAGACGCAATCGGGCGACGGCCTCGAATGTTCCAATGACAGCTGCGGCACCGCACATATCCATCTTCATCTCCGCCATCCCCGCGGCCGGTTTGATGGAAATGCCTCCGGTATCGAAAGTTACCCCCTTCCCGACAAGGACCACGGTTCTGTTCGATGGCTTGCCGTATTCCATGATAATGAACCGGGGCGGTCGCCTGCTTCCCTGGGAAACTCCGATAACGCCCCCCATGCCAAGTTCGAGGATCTCACGCTCATCCTTGACCGTGGCAGTATAGCCCGATCGCTTTGCGGATTCCAGGGCAGCATCGGCGAGGGTCTCAGGATACAGCTCAATCCCCGGTGCATTGGCAAGGTCCCGGGCGAAAGCGGTGGCTTCGCAAACAATATGTGCCTGGGCGACCGCCTCGGTTCCGGCTTCTGCAATGGCCCCACTGTTGGTGGCTATGAGGATTTCCTCCAGAGTGGAACGGGACTCTTTGTTCTTGGTGATATACTTGTCGAACGTATATTGCGAAAGGATCGCCCCTTCTGTAACCGCGTAAATCACATCCGCCGCTTTTGCCCCCAGCGTCGGGAGGAAGAGCGCAGCATGTTTTGCCTTGACCGACCGGGCCTTCTTGGCGGCAGTTGCTCCGGCGCGGCGGTATTTCTCGATCGTCAGGCCTCTCTTTTCGCCGAGACCGACGACACAAATCCGTTGAATCCGTGCGCCTTTGTGAATGTAGGCCATCGCGGTTTCCCCATCCTTGCCTCGAAAATCCCCATTCATTGCCGCGGAGATTTTGGCCCCAAGGGTCTTCGTGAGCGCACTGATCTCCTTTTTGAAGAGAGGGGGATCCTGATGGACAAACACGCAAAGCAGATCGGTGGCCACACGGTTGATGGGTGAGCGTTGAAGAGATACTTTCATGGCTTCCTCAAGTTGGAATATACCGTTGAACGCGTTGGAGAAGGATCGGGAGAATGTTGTCAAGCGTCTCGCCCTGAATCCTGGCACCGGCGGCGTTCTTGTGGCCGTTGCCGCCGAATTCCTGTGCGAGTTTGTTGATGGGAATATCTCCTTTCGACCGGAAACTGATTTTGACTCCGTCATCAGTCTCGGTCAAAAGTAAGCCGACGATCACGCCACGGATCATCAGTGCTTTGGTGATAAAGCTATGGGTATCGGGTTCGGTCGTTCCTGTTTCCTGGAAATCCCCGCGTGTGACAACCATGGAAGCGACGGCGCCTCCATGGGTGAGCGTGATACTTCCCATCGCCCGGGCGAGCAGCCGAAGGCTTCCGAGGCTTTCCTGTTCGTAGTGGTGTTGATAGGAGGAAACGGGATCGGCGCCATGATCGAGGAGGTCGGCAACGATACGGTGCAGGTCGCCGTCCGTCTTGGGAAACCGGAACGACCCTGTATCGGTCATGATAGCCGTGTAGAGACAGGTGGCCACCTCCTGGCTGAGCGATGGTTGGTCCAACCGTCCCAGGAGATGATAAAGAATTTCTCCGGTGGCCGCAGCTTCCTCATCAATGATGCAGACCTCGGCAAAGTCTTCCCTGTCGGGATGGTGATCGATGCAGACCTTCTTTGCCGTTGACCGTATTAAAAAGGGTTTCAACGCACCGAGCCGGTCGAGCTGGTTGACGTCCAGGATAAAAATCACTTCCGCTTTCTCAAACAGTCCGGCGTCGCGTGATGGATTGAATTGAAGAACTCTCGAATGAGGGTCCAGGAAGAGGCAGTTCTGCGGGGTTGCACTATGGTTCAGAATGCGAATTTTTTTCCCCCGCGAAAGAAGGTACGAGGCAAGAGCCAGTTCGCTCCCCAGGCCGTCTGCGTCCGGATGAATGTGCGTCGTGAGCGCGAACGATTCGTTCCCGTCAATCAGTTTTTTGCAGGCTTCGAACTCTGATTCCAAGCGCATTGTTTTTTCGAAATTACACAGCGTTCTGAAGAAAGGAAGCGCCTTTTTTTCATCACCGATGGCACACGCCTGTGTGCCGAAACTCAGAGCTATTTTTTCTTCGGCGTGCAGGCACAGAGAGCTATGTATTGTTCTTACCGGTGATGATGGGACATTCACGAACAAGGGAAACAAAAAAGGTGTGGTCGAGTAACCGGCCACACCTTTTCTCTCAATCCGTACCGCATTATTGGACGGCCCAGGTGTCTCCTGAATGCAGGAGCTTCACCATATCTCCATCGCCGCGTTTTTCTTTTGCGAACGAAATCTGGCGCACCATTTCCTGTTCATACACAGGGCGATCGATTGCCAGGAAGATCCCCACGGGACGCGGGAGGCCGGCCTTGTACGTCATGTCCGACAGGATGAACGAGAGGGTCGTATCCTTCTCGTTGTGGACAAGGAGATCGTCCTGGGACCACTTGCCTTCCTTAAGGGAAACGACTTCGGGAGAATAGCCGTTCAGCCTGATCCCTTTTTCCTTCTCCTTGCCGAAGATGAGAGGTTTTCCGTGCTCAAGGAAGATGACGGTATCGTCCTTGGAATCTTTTTCGGTGAACTTGAAAAACGCTCCGTCGTTGAAGACATTGCAGTTCTGGTAAATTTCGACGAACGAGGTACCGTTATGCTGTGCTGCACGCTTAATAATGGTTTGCATGTGCTTCGGATCGCGGTCGAGGGTCCGGGCGACGAACGTCGCACTGGAACCGAGCGCGAGGGAGGCCGGGTTGAACGGATAATCGAGCGACCCGTAGGGGGTTGATTTGGTGACCTTTCCCTGTTCGGAGGTGGGGGAGTATTGTCCTTTGGTCAGCCCGTAAATCTGGTTGTTAAATAACAGAACGTTAATGTCAAGGTTGCGGCGCAGGAGATGGATCATGTGGTTCCCGCCGATGCTGAGTCCGTCGCCATCTCCGGTCACGACCCACATCGAAAGTTCCGGACGGGCCATCTTGAGCCCGGAGGCGATTGCCGTCGCGCGTCCATGGATGCTGTGGAACCCGTAGGTGTTCATGTAGTAGGGGAAACGGCTTGAGCAGCCGATACCCGAAACAAACACCATTTGGTGACGGGGAATGCCAAGATCGGGCATCACGCGCTGGGTTTGGGCAAGAATGGAATAGTCGCCGCAACCTGGGCACCAGCGGACGTCCTGATCGCTCTGGAAATCCTTGGCGGATGGTTTCTGATCCGAAGGCGGGGGCGATTGCTTCATGATCTCTTCGATAAGAGCGCTCATTTTGTACCTTTCAGGATTTCTTCAATCTTCTTCTCGATGTCAACGGCTTTGAACGGGAGGCCCTGGATTTTGTTGAAACCCACCGCAGGGACCAGGTATTTCATCCGCAGCACTTTCACGAGCTGGCCAAGATTGAGCTCCGGAACCAGAACGTGCTTGAACTTGTATAGGATCTCTCCCACGTTCCTGGGCATGGGGTTCAGCCACCGGAGGTGGAGATGAGAAACGGAGTTGCCTCGCAGACGGTGACGGGCAACGGCGCTCTTAATGGACCCGTACGTCCCTCCCCATCCGACGACCAGAACGTCGCCTTGCACATCTCCCTCGACTTCCGCAAGTGGTATATCGTTTGCTATGCGTTCAACCTTTTCCGCGCGCATCCTCACCATGAACTCATGATTTTCCGGTTCGTAGTTGACATTCCCGGTGATGTGCTGCTTCTCGAGCCCGCCGATTCTGTGCTCAAGCCCGGGTGTGCCGGGAATTGCCCAAGGGCGTGAAAGCGTCTGTTCGTCCCGGAGGTAAGGGAAGAAGCCTTCTTTCTCGGTTCGGAACTTCGGCGCAATATCCGGGAGGGCGTTGTAATCCGGGATAAGCCATGGCTCCGACCCGTTGCCGAGATATCCATCGGACATGCAGAAGATGGGGGTCATATATTTCAACGCGATGCGCGATGCATCAAATGCAGTCTGAAAACAATCGGCCGGTGTTGCCGCAGCAATGATGGGGACCGGGGCTTCTCCATTCCGCCCGAAGAGCACTTGCAGAAGGTCTGACTGCTCCGTTTTGGTGGGGAGGCCTGTGCTCGGTCCGCCCCTTTGGACATTGACAATGACCAGGGGTAGCTCGACCATAACAGCGAGCCCAATCGCTTCCGATTTCAGGGCTACGCCGGGGCCTGAGGTGGTGGTAACCCCGAGCGCTCCGCCAAAGGAGGCGCCGAGAGCCGATGTGACACCTGCGATCTCATCTTCGGCCTGAAAGGTCTTGACCCCGAAATGTTTATAGACCGAGAGCTCATGCAGGATATCGCTCGCCGGGGTGATTGGGTAGCTGCCGAGAAAAAGATCGAGGTTTGCCTTTTTTGCTGCGGCCATCAGACCCCATGCAAGGGCCTGGTTTCCCGTGATGTTCCTGTATTGTCCCGGGGCGAGCTTCGCCGGGCCCACTTCATAGCGGACGGAAAATATCTCCGTGGTCTCACTGAAATTCCAACCGGCCTTTAAAACCTTCAGGTTTGCTTCCATGATATCCGGCTTGTTGCCGAATTTCTTTTGGATCCATTCAATGGTCGTTTCCAGGGGGCGGTTGTACATCCAGTACATCATCCCCAGGGCAAAAAAGTTCTTGGACCGGTCGACGAGCTTGCTGGAGAGGTTCATACTCTGCAAGGCATGTCCGGTAAGCTTGGTAATATCGACTGAGTGCAGGTGAAATCGTTGGAGCGATTCATCCACCAGCGGGTTAGTGGCGTACCCGGCCAGCTTGAGGTTCTTATCGTTAAACCCATCGGTGTTGGCAATGATGGTGCCGCCGTCGATCAGGCTTCCGAGGTTCACCTTGAGGGCGGCCGCGTTCATGGCGACGAGCACGTCGCATTGGTCGCCCGGGGTATTAATTTCCGTGCTCCCGAAATGAATTTGAAAGCCTGAAACTCCGAAGAGGGTTCCGGCAGGGGCGCGGATTTCCGCAGGGTAGTCGGGAAGTGTGCTGAGATCGTTTCCGAGGATTGCCGTCGTGTTCGTGAACTGCATTCCAGTCAATTGCATTCCGTCACCGGAATCGCCGGCAAAACGTATAGTGACCTCATCCAGATTTTGAGTGGTTTTTTCAGCCATGACGCGGGAATTTCCTTAAGACAATCGTGAGAAGTGTCAAAAGTGGCGGAGTTTTGAAGACAATTTATGCATTTTTTGTCGCAAAAGTCAAATAAAGGCGGAATCCGGTAGTGTCCTGCTTTCAAAAAAGGCCCGGCACCCTGAGTCCTTCGCTCCGCTCAGGATAAACTTCGTCGAAGGGCCGGAGGCTTATCACAAATGGATGCGATAGCATCTACCAATTGGAATCCGTGCTTAATCCATCGTTGGCTCTTTCCAAATGGTGAAGAGAGGACACTACCCGAGATCCACACTCGTTAAAAGATCCTCATCTGCGCTCAGGAAAATAAAAAGCCCATCCTGCGGATGGGCTTGAAGGTCATAGCCGGTCCGGAGATTACTCCCGCACCACCCATACCTTGACGTTGCCTGTCACGCCGCCCGGGA
>JBBEBV010000332.1:0-2176 GCA_040882165.1 Bacteroidota bacterium | reverse complement strand
GCCGGCCAAAAAGTCTGAACAACCAGATGACATCTCGCACTACGCGCCCGCCATGCAGTCTGGCGGGCTTGCCCGCCATGCCGTTTGGCGGGGAGAGTCGACTTACTTTCTGACAAAAACCCGATAACCGTACGATTGAAGGGTAAGGGAAAGTTTTCCTTCAGAGGGATGTACATCGTCCCCGGAAAAATATTCCCTCCAGTATCCTTCCATCCCTGGCAGGAAGGAAATTTCGATCCGCTTCTCCCGTCCACCAAAATTGATAACGACCAATGTAGAATCCCCGTCAAACCCGCGTAGAAACGAATACACTTCGCCGGTGTCGGAATTTGGCAGAGTGATCAGTTCTCCTCTCCTCAACGAGACGTGCCCTCTCCGCAACGAAGCGAGTTTCTTATAGAATTCCATCATTTCTGGATTCTCATCCCAATCAATCCCCCCCTTTTCGAACATGTCGAGCTCCCTTTCATTCCCCACCTCTTCACCGCTGCAGAGAAGCGGAACGCCGGGGAAAGTCCAGACCAGCACCGCGCCTACCTTTCCCTCATGCGGTGTTCGCTTTGTCACGACAAGCGTGTCCCAGACATACTTGGCCTGGTTCGTATTGAACCGCAACCGGAGGGATCCCTGGGGGTATTGGTACGCCTCGCCCCTCAGAAGATGGTCGAACGCGCTGACCGGCAGGGAACCAAGAAGGACCCGGTCCATGACATCGTACAGGTTCCAGGAGTATGTCAGGTCGAATGCTTCGACATGATGTTCGGGGAGCGTTCCTTCCGAAAGCATCAGCACCGGCTTGATCTTCTCGAGTTCCGTTCGCGCCCGCTCCCAGAAGTCGGTCGGCACAAGCTCGGAGACGCTGCACCGGTATCCATCAATGTCCGCCTCGGTGACCCAGTATTTCATCACCTCGGTCATGTACTTCCGGAGCTCGTGGTGATTATAGTTCAGGTCCGCGACATCGTCCCAATCGGCGTTGGGTGAGACAACCGCTCCCTGACTGTTCGTCGTGTACCAATCAGGGTGTTCCATGAGGAGTTTCGCATCCCAGGCCGTATGATTCGCGGCAAGGTCCATGATGATCTTCAAACCGTGCGAGTGCGCGGACTTCACCAGCGACCGGAAATCATTCAGGGTCCCGAAGGCAGGGTTGATCTCATAATAGTCCTGGACGGCGTAGGGGTTTCCTAAACCCCCTCTCCGATTCAACTCACCGATAGGATGGATTGGCAGGAGCCAGACGACGGTCACTCCAAGTTCCTTCAGTTCCGGGAGCCTTCTCTCCAATGCTTTGATCGTACCTTCCCGGGAAAACGACCGAAGGGAAACTTTATAGATAACCGCATCCTTCACCCAATCCTGGCTAGGACGTGCAGGAAGATCTGCGTAGGGGGTTCGCAGGTCCTGCTCCACATCGCGCAGGGGGACAAGCGAAACCGCCCGATAAATACCTCCGGGCCCGGAAAAATCACCCACCCGGATGACCAGAAGATTTTCCCCCACCCTGAGCGCATTTCGAATTTCCAGGAAGAACGGCTCGCTGTATCCGACATGGGTCCCTATCTTCATACCATTAACCCATACGTCGGCCTCATCATCAACGCCGCCAAAAAACAGCACAAGCGGCGAGTCGACAGACGAGACCCCAAACGATGTTGTGAACCAGCCGATCCCGTCGTATTCCCCGAGATTGTACCGGTCCCAGTACCCGGGAACCTCCACCTGCTTCCAACCGGACCGGTCGAACGTCTCGCCAAACCACTCTCCCTCCACTCCATGATCCAGCGAGTCGACGGCAAAGCGCCACTCACCGTCCAGATCCACCCTGGAATCCTTTTGCGACGAACAACCCGTCAGCGACCAGAGCCCTGCAACAATCATCCACGGTACCAACCGGTATGGGGTATGCTTCATGCTTCCTCTTTGGACTGCTACATCACTCCAAAAATATCCCTGATGATTTGTTTTCCTCCGGGAGTTTCCATCACATGAACTCTTCGATTCCTCATCGGCGACTCGTCTCCCGGATTCCAATTTCCCTCGGGACCGCTGTTGGTATATTTATATTCGAGTTCCAGGCCGGGAGGGAGTTGAAGTTCGAGGGTCCATATCCCATCCCCTTTCTGATCCCCGTGGCTACCATCATCAAACAGCCGGACCTTGTTGGGGGTCCATT
>JBBEBV010000331.1:0-13988 GCA_040882165.1 Bacteroidota bacterium | reverse complement strand
CTACGTTTCAGTAACAGGTGTTGTGATCTATCTGCTGCTCTACCAACTCACTCCGGCCGTCTAGCAGGCTGTTGAAAAAGCCAAAAAGCATCTGCCACAGCCGGAGGCGTACTGCTGAAGCACGCGAAGCGTGCTCCTTTTTGGAACGAACACCAGATCCGATTTGTCAGTTGCTAACGCAACTGTTGTTATACGCCTCCGGCTGTGGCCCACAAAAAGTGTTTTTCAACAACCTGCTAGCAAAAAAAAACTTCAGAGCCCAAGAATTGCCCTTCTCATCAGTTCGGTAAAACTCTCCTTCACTCTCTGGGCTGTTTGATTTACTTCCTCGTGCGAAAGCTTCTCCCCAGTCATTCCCGCAGCCATATTGGAGATCAAGGATATCCCCGCGACCTTCATTCCGAGTCCGCGAGCCCTGATAATCTCAGGGACAGTAGACATTCCCACGGCATCTGCTCCCAACCGTCTCAGCATCTCAATCTCGGAAGGGGTTTCGTACGAAGGTCCGGTGAGCCAGCAATAGGTCCCCCTCCTTAACGGTATCCCAAGGTTTTCAGCTGTCTTGAGAATATGTGAAGAAAGGCCCGGATCAAGTGGGCTCGGTATCTTCGGCTCGGCCTGTGAAGAAGGGTTGATTCGAAGAAAGAGGCTGACTATGTCATCGATGAGCATTAAATCACCAGCCGAAAACAGCCTATTGATCCCCCCGGCTGCATTCGTTACAATGAAAATACGTGCTCCCAATTCCGAAGCGATGTGGACAGGAAGGAGAGTGCCCTCAATGTCGCTCGTCTCATAAAAATGGACCCTCCCCTGGAAAACGACCAGCGGTTTAGACCGGACGCCCTTTCCTACGAGATGCCCGAAGACGAGCCTTCCAGCATGACCCTGGACGGTCGAGACTGGATAGGAGGGGAGGGAAGAAGTTGGAATCGTCGCAGGATCGGAGAGTTCATCGGCGAAATCCCCCAACCCGGAGCCGAGCACCAGAGCAACTTCTGGCCTTAAAGTGGTTTGTTGCCTGATAAACTCTAAGGCTTTGTTTAACTCCGACTTATAGCGCAGGAAGGTGACTTTTTTATCCTCCAATAAGAATGCCCGCGATTGTCGCGGTAAGTAATGTCGCCAGCGATCCGCCTAATACTGCCCTCAGACCAAGGCTCGCAAGGTCCTTCCGTCGGTGTGGAGCCATGGGACTTAATCCGCCGATTTGAATCGCGATAGAAGAGAAGTTCGCGAACCCGCAAAGGGCAAATGTCGCCATGGCAATGCCTTTTTCAGAAAGAATCTTGTTTTCAGCCACCATTTTTGCGAGGTCTAAGTAGGCCACGAACTCATTCAGGGCGACTTTTGTCCCAATGAGGCTGCCGAAATAAAAAGCCTCATTCGACGGAACACCGATAGCGTACGCAACAAACTGCAGGACCAATCCGAGGATCAGTTGAAGACTCAGAGGCTGGCCCCATGTCGCCTGCAGATACTCATTCACTCCAGTCCACGATCCAATTCCCCCAAGCAACGCATTGAGCAGAGCTATCAAAGCAATGAAAGCCAATAGCATGGCTCCAACATTAAGAGCTAATTGTAGGCCATCCGCTGCACCGCCTGCCGCCGCTTCAATCACGTTGCTTGCATTTTTTTCGACATTCACTTTTACCTTCCCCCGCGTTTCAGGTTCTCCAATCTCTGGCACGATGATTTTTGAGATCAGAAGCGCTGCGGGGGCGGCCATAATCGATGCTCCCAGGAGCTGGGCAGCAAATTTTATCTGGGCCGCTTCGATCGTGATGCCGTGGGTTTGAGCGAAGGAATACCCCAGCATTTGAACATAAGCAGCCATGACACCCCCGGCAATGGTGGCCATTCCCCCTGTCATGACTGTAAGAAGCTCGGATTGGGTCATTCCGGCAACATAGGGACGGATCATCAGTGGTGCCTCAGTCTGACCCACGAAAATATTTGCCGTGGTGGAGAGTGATTCTGCGCCGCTCGTCCCCATAAGCCTCGCCATCACCCAGGCCATTCCCTGCACCACCTTCTGCATAACACCAAGATAATACATCACTGCCATTAACGAGGAAAAGAAGATGATCGTGGGTAACACCTGAAAAGCGAAGAAGAACCCGAGGGATCCTTCAAATCCTTGTCCAACGGCAAGGTTCCCGAAGACAAACCTGGCTCCCTCAGTGGTAAAGCCAAGAATAACCACGAAACCCTCCGCCAGCCAACCAAAAAACTGTTTAGGCCAGCCAAGAGGGGTGAATACCTCTCCCATGTCTGATCCTTTGATCACCAGGGTTCCAAAGACAATCTGGATGAGCAATCCCATCCCCACAAGACGCCAGCTCACTTTCCGTTTGTTGTTCGAGAACAGGTATGCAATCCCAAGAATCACGGCAATTCCAAGGAGGCCGTGAAGGAGAGAAAGGAGGCTCATAGTAATTCCTCTGGCGAGTTGAGGGGAGGGGTGGGGCTAAAGGTCTGTCGGTGGCTCAAAACATTGGCGGCATCGGGCTTCATAGATATCTTTGGCCCCGACGACGACCCGGTCGGACTGTGGCGTCTTTCGTTGTGTCCGGTCCGCTGGGTTGCCACACACGACGCAGATGGCCAATGTCTTGGTGATGTATTCCGCGACGGCTAACAACTGCGGCATCGGCTCGAAGGGTTTACCCCGGTAATCCTGGTCCAGCCCGGCAACGATGACCCGTTTTCCCTGGTTTGCAAGATACTCGCAGACTTCCACAAGGTTCGCTTTGAAAAACTGTCCCTCATCGATCCCGACCACCTGGGCTTCCCGGCTCAGATCCAGGATTTCCGATGCATCGTCCACGGGGGTCGAAACGAGTGACTGCTCACTGTGAGAAACTATATGTTCGACGCTATAGCGGTTGTCGAGGCGGGGTTTGAAAATAGCGACCTTCTGTTTGGCGATTTGCGCCCGGCGCGCCCGGCGGATCAGTTCCTCCGTCTTTCCGCTAAACATGCAACCGCAGACAACTTCAATCCAGCCAATGTTCCGAGGAACGCTGTGGAGTGCCGATGTATCCATGGCTCAGTGCTTGTATTGTTTTGTTCTGGTGAGATTCTTCTTGCCGAATGCATGGGGAAGGAGGGTTTTCATGGTGAGAACCTTGATCCTTCCCTTGGCGTTCACCATGAGAAAATCGATGTTCCCGGCGAGGTCCATCAGAACCTGCCTGCAGGCTCCGCAGGGAGGAGTGAAGTCCGGATCATCGGACACGACAGCAATCGCTTTGAAATTTCTCTCGCCTTCGGAGATTGCCTTGAAAATGGCGGTCCTCTCCGCACAGATGGTCAAAGCGTACGTGCTGATCTCGACGTTGCATCCGGAATAGATCCGTCCGTTGCCCGACAGAAGGGCTGCACCGACGTGAAAGTGTGAATAGGGAGCGAAGGCTCGTCGTTTGGCTCGCCGCGCGGTTTCGACCAGTTCGATGTACTGTGCCTTCATACCCGGAGGTGATGGTTTCTGTCAAACAAGAGAAACGAGAAGATCGGCTGTACTATTCCTTCTCCCATGAAAGTGAAAAACTTCGCCGAAAATATAGTCAAGAATGGAGTGAGATGCAATGCGATGAAGGGAGAGAGAGGACGTGCAAAGAAACCACGCCCATGGGTCATGGCCGCGTCGTGGCCCTTCGGTGTGAGTAGGGGATACCCACGGAGGTTCCAAAAATTCACCGGGCGGGGGGTTAAGGAAGGAATTCCCTGATCAGTCTGTTCATGGCTTCAAACTCTATCAGAAAAGCGTCGTGCCCATGGGGAGAATGGATTTTCGTATGCCGGGCGTGCGGAATCAGACCGGCAATCTCCTCCTGTTCTTCGACCGGATAAAGAACGTCCGAATCAATTCCAACGCTCAATGTCCTCGCCCCGATACTTCCAAGCGCCTCCTCAAGAGTCCCGCGGCCTGCAGAAACGTCATGGAGATCCATCGCCCGGGTTATGGCGATGTACGTGTTGGCATCGAAACGATCCACCAGTTTCTTCCCCTGATAGCGGAGATAACTTTCCACCTGGAATAATTTCCGATCCTTTCCAAATGGATCGTCGAACTCTTTCCCCGACCCTTCCGGTTGCCCACTCCTCCCAAATCTCTTGTTCAGGGACCCGGCGCTTCGGTACGTGATCATTGCCACCATTCTTGCCAGGGCAAGACCCCGGGCCGGCTGATCGATGTAGCGTCCGCCGTTCCAGGATGGATCGCTTATAATGGCAAGGCGGGCCGCTTCGTTCAAGGAGATGCACCAGGGCGAATGTCTTGCTGCGGTGGCGATGGGGAGGAGGGAATCAACCATTTCTGGATACAGAAGTCCCCATTCCAGAACCTGCATTCCCCCCAATGAACCACCTGCAACACTCACGAGCCGATTGACACCCAGGGTTCGCAGGAGTTCATGCTGAACGCGGACCATATCCCGTACGGTCATTTGGGGAAAATCGACCTGGTACGCATTCCCTGTTCCCGGATTGAAACTCACAGGCCCCGTTGTACCGTAGCAACTCCCAAGGAAGTTCGAACTCACGACGAAAAAGCGGTCCGTGTCGAAACCCTTTCCCGGTCCAATGACGCCGTCCCACCATCCCTCCTGCCCGTTCTGATGGGGGGGGAGATTGGCGGCATGCGCGTTTCCGGTCAAGGCGTGACAAACGAGGATGGCGTTCGTCCCCTCGGCATTCAGCGTACCGTAAGTCTCAAATGCCACATCAACGGGAGCAAGGATTCCTCCAAGCTCCATCCTGAGCGGTTTTTGCCCGTCGAACACTCTCACCCTCTTCGGTTTCGAAGGCGAGAGTGGTTCAGTTGATCGGTTCGATGGTCGTTGCGTTGTTGTTTCCATACACCCTCCTAGGCCGTTACCGGTTCCGCAACTACACGGAGCGCCGTTTCGAAGTCCTCGATGATATCGTCGATATGCTCAATGCCGACCGAAACGCGGACCATATCCGGCGTCACACCGGATTCTTTTTGTTCCTTCTCGCTCAGTTGCTGATGGGTGGTGGACGCCGGATGGATGACCAACGTCTTCGCATCCCCCACATTCGCAAGCAGGCTTGCCAGCTCGAGGTTATCGATGAGAGTGCGTCCTGCCGCAAGCCCGCCTTTCACGCCAAAGACCACGATACCGCCGAAACCATTTTTCAAATATTTCTTCGCCGCTGCATGGTACGGATGGTCCTCGAGTCCGGGGTACGACACCCAACTCACCTGCGCGTGTTGCTTGAGCCATCGCGCAAACTGGAGCGCATTGTCGCAATGCCGTTGCACTCGCAAGGAAAGAGTCTCGAGCCCTTGCAGAAAGAGGAACGAGTTGAAGGGACTCTGCGATGCCCCCAAATCGCGTAACTGCTCCACGCGCGCCCGGATGATGAACGCGATGTTTCCGAATGGTCCCCCGCTCCCGAAGACTTCCCAGAAGTTCAGGCCGTGGTATCCCGGACTGGGTTCCGTGAAGATGGGGAATTTTCCGTTCCCCCAGTTGAAAGTGCCTGCATCGACAATGACACCGCCAATGGAAGTCCCATGCCCGCCAATCCATTTCGTGGCGGAATGGACAACGATGTCCGCCCCATGCTCAATGGGCCGGATGAGATACCCTCCGGCACCGAACGTGTTGTCCACGATCAGGGGAATACCATTCTCATGGGCAACTTTGGCAATCGCCTCGATGTCGGGAATATTTAACCGGGGATTCCCGATGGTCTCGATATAGAGGGCCTTGGTTTTTCCATCGATCAGTTTTCGGAACTCTTCGGGATCATCCCCCTCGACGAACCTGACGTTGATGCCAAGACGCGGCAGGGTCACCTTAAACTGATTGTAGGTCCCGCCATAGAGAAGGCTCGTGGACACGATATTCTCGCCCGCCTGGGCAAGAGTCGTGATGGCGATGAACTGAGCCGCCTGTCCGGACGATGTTGCAAGGGCAGCCACCCCTCCCTCGAGGGCGGCGATCCGCTCCTCGAACACCGCCGACGTCGGATTCATAATCCGCGTGTAGATGTTCCCGAATTCTTTCAGTGCGAACAAGGTTGCTGCATGCTCGGCATCGTTGAAAACGTACGACGTGGTTTGATAGATCGGGACCGCCCGTGCATTGGTTGCCGGGTCGGGTTTCTGCCCCGCGTGCAGCTGCTGAGTTTCAAAGCGGTAGTGACGTTGTTTCCCGTTGCTGCTCATGGCTCTCTCCCTTGGATGTGTGTGTGTTGGTTGAATGATTCACTGACGTTCTCATGAGGAATTGATGGTCCACCTTCATACAGCGATTCTGAATCAGGAGACATCCTGCCGCCTCGGCTTTGCGGACCGCCTCCTCGTGCGTTCCAACCCCGAGCTGAAGCCAGACGACCCGGGGGTGCAGCTGAAGAGCTTCCTCGACGACCGCCACCGCTTCTTCAGGCTTTCGGAAGATATCGACGGCGTCCACCGGGAACGGAATGCTCTCCAGATTTGGATAACATCGCACACCAAGGATGGTGGAAGCTGTGGGGTTGACCGGAACGACGGTATAGCCCGCCCGCTGAAGATACCTTCCAACATAGTGACTGTCTTTATGTTCATTCTTGGAGATCCCCACGATTGCGACCGTCTTGATCGTGCTGAGAATCTGCTCCACCAACTTCGTTTCTGTAACCAGTTCGGGAGTCGCCAGCATCTTCCGTTCATACCATCTTCTGAAAACAGGTTCCATGAACTCCTCTCTAGATAAACAAGGTAACTTCTGCTTCGGAGGCATAATCCAAGAAGGTTGCTGCCCCGGCAAACTCTGCTCCCCCGATGATGTCCGCCTTCTGAACCCCCATCACTCCCATGGTCGTCGTGCATGCAAACAACCTCACTTTGCTTTCCTGCGCGATGTCGAGGAGCTCATGCAGGGGAGGGATCTTTGCCCTGGTCATCCAGCTCTTCATCATCGCCGTCGCCACGGCCGTCATGCCCGGCAACGCACCGATGATGTTGGGGACGGGCACCGGCATGGCAGGATTTCCCAGCGGGGCGACCTTGAACGAGCGGATCTTCTTCTTGTTCAGGATATCCAGCCCGTAGAACGTGCAGAAGATCCCGACCTCCCAACCCATGGATGCCGCTGTCGTCGCAAGAATGAGGGGAGGGTAGGCCATGTCGAGCGTCCCTTTCGAGGCGACGAGGGCCAGACGTTTCTTCTTTTGAGCAGACTTACGGGCAAGGATCTCCCGCACCCTCTGCTCAATTGCCGCATCCAGATCAGGACCGATCACGATATCGCTTGATGGCATGGCTTGAGCCCCTTATTGGAGACGCTTGACGAGAAACCGGTGAACGCTTTGATCCTGTGAATAGGTGAGAAATTCATGGCCGACATTCCTGGCCCACGCCGGTATATCACCGACCGATCCATCGTCGGTCGCGAGAATTTCAAGGATCCCTCCGATGGGAACGTCTTGAATTGCCCGCTGTGCCCGAATGACGGGGAGGGGGCAGAATGTATCGCGCGCATCGAGTGTGCTGTACGTTCCTGGATTGGTAGCAGCCATGACGTTCACCTCTTCTATTGATAGTAGTACATAAAAAAACCTCTTTTGACTTTTTCCATCCCGAAAGGGAAAGAGTCAGAAGAGGTTTTTGGAGTTCAAAATCCATCTTCTCTCATCTTTCCCCGCCCCGAATGTTTCCGGGGCCTTGCTCACATTGCTGTGAGGTAGGGCAGGAGTTAGCACCTGGCGTCTTTTGGACCGGTTGCTACGGCGTCATCGGGCCTGTTTCCCTCGACCGTTCTCGATAAGAGATTCGTATGTCGTGGTTCGAAATGCAGTCAGCCCGTCGACGTGGTCGAAGGGCTTTGGCTTTACCGACTCCTTGTCTGGTTCAGACCCATGTGCCCTTCGTATGGGATGCTACAACACATACAGGGACACATCGGGTATTGGAAGTTGGTCATAAGGATGATACTTTACTTAAGTAAACTTGTTTTCAATATAACTTATCCACGAAGTCAAGTCAAGCAGTTTTTTCTCATTGTTGAAAATTAATCTGAAAGGGTCAATTTTCCCCGAGTTCCAGCGGTAATCCGTTGAAATCGAAGGATGGAAGGATGGCCTTGATTCTACCGGCCATCCGGCGAAACGGGCCCGTGATGAGCTTCCTTTCTCCCCCGACAAAAATCCGATCAAACCTCTTCCCCGGGGAGGACAGCGTCATCACACTCTCATCACCATAGATAGGAACGCCAGACTTGAAGAGGAGTTTCACTCTACTTCCATCCAGACTTAAGAAATCCCTAAAGGGGTCGGAACTTCGCTGGCTGAACAAAAGGAGGTCGGCCGGAGCTCCCTGGACGATCTCTCCCGAAGACATTCTGAACATCCGGGCCGGAACCGATGTAACCATCGCGAGCAATCGATCCCCTCCAAGCTTCTTCAATTTCTGCGCCTCACGCAACTCATCGAAGAGACTTGCAGATCCCGTCAATGTTGAATCCGTCCCAAGAGCGACGGGAAGGTTCGCCGGCATCGACTCAATCGGTGCGGTCTGGTTGAAGAGAAACATATTTGAACCGGGACACCAGACGAGTCCTGCTCCGGCCTCCGCAATCGCCAAACAATCTTTTGCAGAGAGCCCGACGCCATGCACCATCACCGTATTGGCCCGCAATCCCCCCAGGGCCTGAAACTTTGCAAGCTCATCCCGTGCCAGGCTATCGACGCCTTCCGCCACGTGAACGACGAAAGTCCTTCTGCCGACCGTTCCAAGTTTCTTTGGAAGCTTTGGATCAAACACAAGGGAATGAGCCCAGGAATAATTCCTGTATACTTCCACGGGGAATCCAAAACGAAAATGCACAAAGTAGGGGTTATGATGAACAACCGTCGTGACACCTGAAAGAATGTTCTTATACGCCCCCCAAAAGAGTCGTAGTCTCAACGGGACTTTCAAGGTTCGTCGAATCTGCTCCCGATGCCGCGCGTGGATGTCGTTTCCCCACTCGACGTAATTGTTGTAGGGTGGGTTGCCAAGTTTGGGAAAAACGTTCAGCTCGAGGTGGTCATGCGCGTTGATCAATCCCGGCACGACGCAAACACCCTCCAGCGGAAGGAGGATGTCGTTCACCGTGGGTTGAAGTGATGCACCGATTTCCTCGATTCTCCTTCCCACAATCCTGAGCGAACAAGGTTCAAACTGTCCATCAAGGAGAATGCGGGCGTTTGAAAGCAAAAAGGAGCGTTTCATGGTTTCCGAAATCCGAGAACGAGCACGAGTGGTGATCCAAGATGCTTCGCATAGATCTTTTCCATTCCATTATTCTCAAAGGCCTGCCTCATGGATTCATCGATCACGGGCTCGATGCGTTCTTCAAGAAGAAACCCCTCGGATTCAAAACACCGCAGATACTCTTCCGTTTCATGGAAGTGATGTTCGACGGCGACACGCGCGGACCTTCCTTCACCACGGGGAACCTCGAACACCCTTTTCCATCCGCGACGTTCGTTCGCCGGATGCCAATCACTGATCAATAACCTCCCACCGGACTTCAGGACGCGGGTAAGTTCAGCGGCGGCCGGTCTGAGATTCCTCACATGTCCGAGCACAAGAGGGACAAGAACAAGATCAAAGGAGGAGTCCCGGAGTGGTAACATTTCAACGGAACCCTCAACGAGCGAAACGGGATGCCGTTCGCTGGCCCACGCGCCACGGTGCAGCATCGCGCGTGAGAAATCGATCCCGACGATTCTCATGGCATGCCGATCGAGACAATGGCGGATGTGTCGTCCGGTACCACATCCGGCGTCCAGGACACTCTGATCTGTAAGCGGATGCTCATCCAGCAACGGCAGCAGGGCGCGTTCCTCAGCCTGAAGAAATATGTTGTTCTGCTGTTCTCCGTACGTCCCCGCCCACAGCTCATACGCGGCATGAGATGCGAGGGTTGGGATACGGCCTTGCAGTCTGTGAAGGATTTCCTTGAACATTCAGGCCTGAGGACAAGTATGATCGGTATGATCTGACTTCTGCATCAGAACCGGTCCATGAGAGCAGTGAACGGGGAGACCTTCAGCGTGCAAACACAGCTCTGGCACCGTTCCAGGGAATATTCCTTCACCCGAAGCCTTGTCGATTGAATGGACGGTTGGTTGAGCGCCTGCTCGAGTGGCATCTCGTGAATCGTTCCGTAGGAGGGGAGAAAGAAACATGGCTGCAGTTCCCCGGTAGACGTGATAACTGTTGAGACCATCGGAGCATTGCAGAAATTGCGTGGAAAGGGGGTGTCTCCGAGGAGAGCTTCGTAATAGTCGGCAAGGTGGAAAAGTTTTCCAGGAGATTCTGAAATGAACTTGTTTTCGAAAGCGCTCCGGTGTGTGTGGGCAAGTTCTCTGAGGCAATCACGAAATTCCGCAACCTCTTCTTTGCTCAGGATAATCTCACGGTCCGCGTCGAGGTCTTTCTTCGGCTTTCTGCCGAACGCTCCTGAAAGCACATCCGCCGCAAGGAAGGAAATCCGTTTCACACCTAACGATTCCGCGAACGAGACCATGGACCTGATATAGCGAAAATTCTTTTTCTGTACAACGCACCGGAGAGAAATCTCTTCCGCCGTGTTTCTTCTGATGACAGACCCGATCCCCTCAACAATCCGGGCAAAAGAATCGACCCCCCGAATGCCGTTATGAACCTCTGACGTCGGGCCATCCATGGAAACAATGATTTCAGAGAAGACCCGGTGAAGCTCAGCCTTGCGCTTATCGAGCAGGAGTCCGTTTGTGAGAAGTGTTTGCCTCACGTTGTATTGGCCGAAGCACCGGCAGACGTCGGGGAAATCCCGACGCATCAGCGGCTCGCCCCCCGAATAGACGATGTGCCGCAGACCAAACGCAGCAAGGTTACGGGCGAGGGATTCAATCTGCTGAAGGCTCAGCTCACCCGGACGCGGCTCCCGGTACGAGCACATCACGCACTCCATGTTGCACCCCTCGGTCACGTAGAGGATGACAAGAGGGAGGGAGCGGGCACGACTCGTCAGCGAATTAACAAAAGCTTCAGTATTCATGGCTTCATCGATGAACATGCAGTATCGCAAATGTTGCCGGCTCGCGCCTGCCCAGGAGACGAGCAACATTCGGGTGGAGGTCCCACAGAAAGCCATACTTCGGACGGATGATCTCGACGGAACATTGGAGCCTGAGTTGTTCCAGTTGTGCATAGGTTAAAAAGCCGCCGGCGAGATCGTCTGGAAGCTCGATATGGTAAAGACTGCGATACTTTTCTTGTCGCTCCATGACCATTCTCCGGCCGCTCTCAGGATCCCGATAGAGAGGGGAATCCAACACGTAGATGGAACCTCCATCGTTCAGCACGTTGAAAGTTCTGAGAACTGTTTGAACGGGGTCGGGTGAATAATGTAATGAAGCGTTAAAACAGGCAATGTCAAAACTCCCGTCGGAAAACGGCAGAAAATCATACTCCGCACAGATCTGAATGACGGATCGGTCAGCCTTTTCGAGAACCGCCCCCGGAACTCCAAGTCCGTCAAAGAAATCGGCATTGATGTCAACGGCAACAATGGACCTATGACGCTCCGCCAGACGATGTGCCATCCAGCAGTTGCCCGCCCCCAGATCAAGAATTTTGAGAGGCGTCGGGCCCGCGCGGAGATTCAGCAGAGTCAGGAAGGACTCATAGGTTCTTGCCCTCAATTGCCAAAGATTCCTGAAACGGGTGTTCCCCTCCGGGTAGGGGAGATTGATCAAACTGTTTCGATCATCGATCCTCCAACCCTCAGCCTTTCGAACGGCTTGATACAGGACAAGAAAACGTTCGACGTTCGGCCGACGCGAAGGGAGGATGAAATCCGGGATACCCTCCGTCATGCAAAACGCGATCTCCTCGCGGTCGCAGTTCCACCCGGTCTCAACGCGACGCAACGGTGACAGGCAGGAAGGGCACACAAACAGGCTCTCCCTCTGCAGGGGTGATAACCGGTCACGAGCGTGCATGAGAGACAGTATTCAGGTTGAGAGGAGGGTACTGCGCAGCCCCTTCGAGTTCCGGCTGTCGGTACTTGAAGACCTTCGAGAGGAAGAATCGAATCTCGTACGGCGCATGATAAAATTCGGTGGCATAGCGCCAGTGGCTGAGGTAGTAGAGAAATTTTCTTTTGGGCTCCGTCAATCGCAGGTCCGTGGAAGAGGGATACCGGGCATTCAAGACCCGCTCGAAGCTTCGAATCTTGTCGATATGTCGTGGTTTCATCCATGGTGTCATCGGTCTCTTCCGCAAATCGAAATGCTGCCATTGGGGCTCCGTCCATTCTTCCAGCGTCTGCGGGTAGCGGAAGCCATGTTTCTGGGATTCTGCAAACAATTTCGCACCGGGGACGAGAACGGGGGCATAGACATAGAATATGATTTCGCTCTTCGGGTTGACGGCTTTGATCTTCTTGATGAATTGAATGTCCCGCTCGATATCCCCCCCGACATCGTCCGAAGGGGTTCCAAAGACAAACGAAAACTCCGGTATGATATCAAACTCCCGGATGCGCCGCGCGAACTCCAAAATCACTTCGGCAGATTGGGTTCCCCCTTTGTTCATCAGGTCCAGTTTTTCCTGGGAGCTCGTCTCCGCTCCGGTGAAGATCATTTTGCAGCCGGCATTCCGCATTTTCCGGAGCGTCGCGTCCGAGTACTGGTGGAGGGTGTCGCTGCGTCCCTCACCCCACCAAGCGATGTTCAACCGCTCGATCCGTTCGGCAAATTCCTCGACACGTCGCTCCGATGTGAAAAAGTTGTCGTCGTAGAACTCCAGTGAGTCGATCCCATACGTCGCATGGAGGTATTCCACTTCACGGGCAACACGTTCAGCGCTTTGTGCGAGCCACCTCCCGCCGAAAAGTGTCACGACACTGCAAAAACCGCACTTGAACGGACAGCCAAGGCTTGAATGGTAGGCCGAGGTCCTGTTGCCCAGGTAGGTCCGTTGGAGGTAGCGTAACACATCAATTTTGTGATAGGGAAGACGTGGTGTCGTCTCAGGGTGAGTCCATTCCCGTTGCGGTGTGCGGAAAACCTGCCCATGCCGTTTGAAAGCAATCCCCTTGACGCCCTCAAGGGGAGCCTGATGCTTGAGCGCATCGAGGACTTCAGGGAGGATGATCTCCCCTTGACCCAGGACGACGAGATCAACATAGTCGGCCTGGAGAACAGTGTCGGTATGGATGCTGGGGAACGTTCCTCCCCAGATGACGACGAGCCGTGGGAAGAGTTTTTTGAGATGCCTCGAGATCCGTACCGCTGCGACAAGCTGCGGGCCCGGCATCACGGTCATGCCGAGGTATCGGGCATTCCGGGTCCGGATCATCATCTCAAGAGTCTTTTCAATCTCTGGATCGAAGTTTTCATCCACAATCTCATAGTCATGCTTCCCCTCGAGGCCGACACCAATGGTGAGAACCGACAGCGGTATCCGGCGATTGTGCTTGGCACTCCTTGGGTTCAAAAGGATAATCATCGTTCATCCCTTGTTAATGCACATCGGGTGCGGCCATCTCCCGGCGAACATGATCCGCGACCGGTGCGGAGCCCCGCGACAGTAGTCTCTTGTAGAGCTCGGAATATTTTTGAACCACTCTGCTGACATTATTTCGAGACGCCCATTCGTGGGCGGCGGTCCGCAACGTCGATAACCTTGCCTTGTCGTTCATGAGTTCCAGGATCTCGGTCCCCAACCGTTCAGATGCTCCCGGAGGGACGGCAACGCAACAGTCATCCCGCAGGTCAGACAGAACTCCCACCGCCGTTCCGCATACGACGACGCCGCCTGCCATAGCCTCCACCATCGCAGTGCCTCCCCCTTCGTGCAATGAGCTGTGCAACAACACATCGGCCCATGCAAGCTGTGCCGGAATATCGCTATGGCTCACAAAACCCCGGAATTCTACTTTCTCATCAAGATGCAGATCCCCGGCCAGCCGCTGTAACGCACCGTCGAGATG
>JBBEBV010000330.1:0-2191 GCA_040882165.1 Bacteroidota bacterium | reverse complement strand
AGATTACCCACGAACCTGCCTACCCTGCCTACCGGGCAGGCGGCAGGCAGGTCTACGCGAATCTGCACAAAGAATGATTGAAACAAATTGGACCTGTCATTCCTTCATGGCGGCATACGCCCAAAAGGGAGCACGCTTCGCGTGCTTCATTAGTACGCCTTCGGCTGTGAGGATTCGTGGAGATTCGTGGAGATTCGCGGGAAACTCTTTAAGTCTTTTTTCGGAACGCGACACTAGTCCTTCGTAACAGAGGCGCCAAAGCCCTATGAAGACGACGCAAGTAAGCGAACAGTACGGGCAGGACGGTTATCATATGCATACCGCCTCCATCCTGCCGCTGGATTTGCTGGCGCGGGCAACACGAGGACTCGAGGACGTTTGCGAAGGAATCTATGACACCGGAACGGAGCCGACAGAGCGCTTGTGGAATCCCGGTGACGATCCACGCGCCCTTCGCAAGATCGAACAACCTCAGCTTGCCAACCATGCTCTGAGCGAAGCAATCAGCGCACCGCTGCTGGGCCAATTGGCTGGCGCCGTAACGGGCGCCCAATCGGTTCAGGTGTGGTGGGTCCAGCTTCTTTACAAACCCGGTGCACCCGATGGTGGAGCCATCGAAGCACAAACGAATGTCGGTTGGCATCAGGATCAGGCATATTGGAAGGAATGGGAAGACGGGAGCGAGCTTTTCACTGCATGGCTGGCTCTCAGCGACGTCACGCCGGAAGCCGGACCGATGGTCTTCGTCCCCGGCTCGCATCGGTGGGGACTTCTCAACGGCGGGGATTTTTTCGGGCAGGACCTGAACGCCGTCCAATCAGGGTTGTCCATTCCTCCGGGTGCATCATGGCGGGAGGTGGTCGATGTCCTGCCTCCGGGCGGGGTCAGTTTCCATCACCGCCTGCTGATTCATGGCAGTCGGCGGAATACATCGGCCGGACCGCGCCGAAGCCTTGCCATTCATTTGAGGACCGAGAAGTCCAAGCCGCGCCCCGGTAGTTGGGTTAGTCGGTACCTCGACCAACCCGCAATTTCCCCGTTGATTTTTCAGCGCTGACGCCGTGCGTCCGCCGGAAAGAACAGGATAGAACAATGAAGACGTTGTCGGATCAACACATCATAGAGTCCTGGGGGAAGAATGCCCGGCCTTGGGTGACCGCTGTTCGTGAGGGGGAAATAGCAAGCAGGGTGCTTGTAACAAACAAGGCAATCGTCGATGCGGTCCTGGGAAGAGCCCCCCGGTCCGTCCTCGATGTCGGATGTGGTGAAGGTTGGCTCGTCAGGGAACTGGCAAAGGCAGGGGTCGACTCCCTGGGCATCGACGTTGTTCCGGACCTGATCGAGTCTGCCCAACAAGCGGGGGCCGGAAGGTTCCGGCTTCTCTCGTATGAGGAAGTATCGCCGGATGTCCTGAGGGAGAAATTCGACCTCCTTGTGTGTAACTTCTCCCTGATAGGAAATGAATCGGTCAGCCGTCTGTTTCGACTGGCCCCTTCCTTCTTGCATGAAGGAGGTTCGTTGATCGTTCAGACCATTCACCCTATCGCTGGGTGCGGGGATGCACAATACGCGGACGGATGGAGAGAAGGCTCTTGGGCGGGATTCAGCGATTCCTTCTCCGACCCAGCGCCATGGTATTTCAGAACGTTGGAAACCTGGAAATCCCTCTTTTCGGAAAACGGCTTCAGGTTAGACGAAATGCGGGAACCGGTACACCCAAAAACCCAAAAACCTGCATCCATTGTATTTATTGGAGTATTACCCAACCAACGGTGAGGAGAACCATGCTTGATCGCATTACGGACGGACGCACCGACCTGGTCTTCGAGTACCTCTCAGAGGGCCAAACCGCGAACTCCAAAGACAAGAACGGAGTCTCGCTCATGCAATGGTGCGCGTATTACGGAGACGTCAGCGCCATACGGTTCCTGCTCGCCAACGGGGAATCGCTTGAATCGCTTGGGAAAAACTTCGACCTGAACGGGGCGGCGTTCCATGGACACTGGCAGCTCTGTCAGTTCCTGGTCGAACAGGGGGCCGACGTGAATTATCCATTGACGTGGGGAAGCTGGCACCAGCGTCCGGCCTTTGTCCTTGCCATGCTCTGCTACGGCAGTTTCTCGATTCACCCGGAAGCTGTCAAAAAGTCAATTACTGAGCGCACTCCCGGGTGGGGAGGGATGGAAATGAA
>JBBEBV010000329.1:0-2195 GCA_040882165.1 Bacteroidota bacterium | reverse complement strand
TGAAGTGTTTGAGACTGATGGATCGCATGGCAAAAAAACTGACAAAAATTATCCAAAGCCGTACCGACAACCTCCTCGAGGTTCGCGAGTTTGTCATGCTTGCGGCGCGCCAGTTCGGCTTCTCCGAAGAGGAGTCGTCGAAAATCGTCCTGGCCGTCGACGAGGCATGCACGAACGTCATCAAGCACGCGTACCAGAATGCCCCGGACCGGAGTATCCAGATCGAAATTATGCCTGACGGTAAGACATTCCAGGTCAGTGTCATCGATGAAGGGAAATCGTTTAACCCGAATTCAGCGAAGATGCCCGACCTGAAGCAGCATTTATCGAACTTCCGCCGCGGCGGATTGGGTGTCTATCTGATGCGGACCCTGATGGACAAAGTGGAGTATAACTATTCACCCGGGAAAAGAAACGAGGTCCGGCTGATTAAATACCTGACCCCCAGCAAATCGGAGGCCCGCGGCTGACAGGTTGAACCGCCTTACCACCATGCCTAATAAGCGACCATCGCAGAAACAGTCCTCCTCCTACGATCTTCTTCCGCTTTTTGAATTTAGCAACGTCGTCAATTCCTCTCTCGATCTCAAGTTTATCCTCGATACTGTTCTCCTGACCGTCATGGGTAAAATGCTCGTCTCGAAAGGGATGGTTCTGCTCACGCGGGAGAAGCATGCCTATGAGATCGTCAATGCCAAAGGGGTGGATGCCGGACTTGTCGGACAAACGATCACACTCACGCAAGTTCTTCGCAAGGCGACGGTCACGGACCGTCTTTCCTCTGCGAACAAACCCTGGGTCACTTTCTTCAAGGCAAACGGACAGAAACTGATCGTCCCGATTCTGGCGCAGGGAAGGGTGGTGGGACTTCTGACCCTGGGAGAGCGGCTGGGAGGAAAGAAGTATGCCGAGCCGGACAAGCAATTGATTCATTCACTGGTGAACCTCTCCGGTTCGGCAGTGGAAAAAGCGCTGATGATCGATGAGCTGAGTGAAGTCAACCGGGATCTCGACCGGAAGCTCCAGGAGCTGAACACGCTGTTTGACCTGGGAAAGGAATTCAATGTTGTCCTGCAGCCGGAGAAAGTAATCCGACTGTTAACGTTTTCGCTGCTCGGTCAGATTGGTGTGAACCGCTACGCCATTTGCCTGGGGGAGGGGAAGAACATGCAGATCGTGGCATCACGGCTCGAACAGGAACTTGCCTCGTGCGACGTTCTTTTCAGTCTCCAGGAATTGACACGGGCAGAATCGGTGGAAGAACTCGCCCGGAAAAAGAAATTTGCAGACGTGGCGGCGCTCCTCCGGCAGAGCGGCATCAGAGTGGCGGTCCCGATGCTGGTTCAGCGCGACGTGAAGGGGATGATTCTGCTGGGAGACAGAATGCGGGGCGGTTCCTACGAACGGTCCGATCTTGAGTTTCTTTCCTCGCTGGCGAACCTTGCCATCATCTCCATCGAGAATGCCCGGCTGTTCCGGGAAACGCTGGAAAAGCAACGCATGGAGGATGAACTTGCGATCGCCCGGGAAATTCAGCAGGGGCTTCTGCCACGGTCGTTGCCCTCCATTCCCGGGTTTGAAGTCGCTGCGGTCAATGTCCCGTCGAAGCAGGTGGGGGGAGATTACTATGACGTAATCGCGATTTCACCGACGGAGTATGTTTTTGCCATTGGCGATGTTTCCGGAAAGGGGACCGGGGCAGCGTTGTTGATGGCGAATGTGCAGGCCTCGTTGCGGGCGTTTGCGCCTATGGGACTGAGCATGTCGGAAGCCACATCAAGGATCAACAACCTTACTTCGCAGAATACCGGTCAGGGAAAGTTCATCACTTTTTTCTGGTCCACCCTGGACCTCAGGTCCGGAACGATGCGGTATGTCAACGCCGGGCATAATCCTCCGTACCTATTCAGGGCGAATGGCACCATGGAGAAACTCGATGTGGGTGGGATTATCCTTGGACTCATGGCGACCGTGACACCGTACGAAGAAATATCGATTCCCATGCAGAAGGGGGATGTTCTTGTGATGTATACCGATGGAGTAAGTGAAGCGATGAATTCCAAAGAGGAGGATTTTACCGAGGAGCGCCTGGAAGAGATCCTCCGCACCTCCCGTTCCCTTCCTGCCGGAGAGATCATCGCCAATGTCCGGACCGCCCTCGAGTTGTACACCCGCGATACACCTCAATCCGATGA
>JBBEBV010000328.1:12890-14067 GCA_040882165.1 Bacteroidota bacterium | reverse complement strand
AAATATATTAATGCCGTCGAATTCAATACCGTACTGTTCGCCCAATTATCGGTGGAATAATACGCTTTGAAATTCAAAATGTTAAAATCGGTCGTATTGGGAAAATCACCATAATTGAATGAGACGTTCGTAACGGTAAAACTATTTCCAGTTTGAGGAGAAGTATTGAACTCAATATAACGCAGAGGATCTAAAGGACCTGCCACCCAGCCGGTATTACCAACCCAGAGTCTTTGACCGTTGCTGTAAGGAAGGAAAATTGACATGAATGGAGACGAAGATCCTGCTCCCAGAGACTCAGGCTGCCCATTAATATTGCCGACAACAGACGTTACCAAATTTGTATCCGACAGAGCCCAAGTGATGCAAGCCTCCGTTTGTACCGATGGGGTGGTGCTGAACAATACTGAGAGAGTGGAAGGATGAGAACTCGCCACAGCCAGATCCGGTTTTGAGTCTCCGTTGAGATCTTCAATTGCAACAGAGCTTGGAAGATCTCCAGTCATGAAATCTGTTTTCGGTGTAAAGGATGATTGAGCGATTATGCTCGTGGTAAAGAACACCACGGAAAGAATCAAAGACGTTGCATACATATGTTTCATACTACCCCCAATTGATAACCATTGTGAACCACGACCCCTTGGCACGTGGGAGACAAAATACCCAACAGCAAACCACATCCTCGGACTTGACGAATAATTTTCATTTCAGTATTTGACCGTTTTTGATCCTGATGGTGGTTTTGTTTTTCAGGCTTTTCAGGGATGCCCGTATCGTTGCTATTTTTTCGTGAGAAACATTCGGATCCTGCTCCAGATCGGCAATGGCCTCTTCCATGGATGTGTATTCCTTGACACCCGCGTCATCCGCATCCTTCTTGATAATAATAAGAGGTGCGGAAGGAGATAGTTTCCTCTTAAATAATTCCATGAGCTTTTTCATGCTGGCCGGGTTGTGGTAGGAGATTCGTGTTCCAATCTACCGACATTGGCAAGGCGCGACAAGAGTGAACAAGCCTGCGGTATGGTCGAATCCATGAACGGTAGCTTGTAGGATTTTATCGGCGGGCGAAACAGGCGGCTCTTGCACCACGCTCAGAGCCCGTGAGACGACCGGGCATGCGGGATGCTGCGATCCGAGGGACCGCGGCAATCAACGAGAGAGGCTGAAAGATGAA
>JBBEBV010000328.1:0-12790 GCA_040882165.1 Bacteroidota bacterium | reverse complement strand
GGGATGCTGCGATCCGAGGGACCGCGGCAATCAACGAGAGAGGCTGAAAGATGAAAGGGACATCAACGCAATGGAGTGCGAACCGGCCCACGATCGATCTTGCGCGGGAGACCGGGGCATTGACGAAGAGAGTGGGAATGAAAGCGAGAGTGTAGAATGGTTGGGGATCTCTTCACTCTCCAGAGAGCGAATGAGATGAACCCGCGGCTGATTCCGGAGAGATAGTCTTATAAAGAGGGGGGGGGAGGGAAATGATCACTTCTGTTCCGTGTAAATGCCCGTCGCGGCTGCTGAGATCTTCAAACATGATCGGTTGCGGAAGCTGCAGTTTCGTGCTCAGTAACCGGAGCCGCTCTTCAATGATTTGTATGCCCTTGGATGTGTGGTCTTCTTTCTTATGCTTCTTCGCTTCCTGAAGTCCAATGCCGTTATCGGTAATTTTTATAATCAATGAGCGGCACGTGATGGAATCGATCTCGACATCCTCAAAGGTGAAGGAAATCGTCACCAGCCCCGTCCTGCCGGAATCGATGATCCCGTGCCAGAGAGTGTTTTCCACAAAAGGTTGGACGATCATGTTGGGAATCATCACAGAGCCGACGTCCACATCGCTTCCCGTGACGATCTCATAGGAAAATCGCTCCTGAAATCTGAGTTTTTCAAGGTCCAGGTAGAGCCTCAGCCGGTCCATTTCCTCGGACAGGAGAATAAATCCGCTTCCCGCCGTCTCAAGATTTTTCCTTATCAATCTGGCCATCATCGCGATGTAATCATTGGCCTCTTCATTCCTCTGGGAGTTAATGAGGTACTGCACCGAGTTCAGAGAATTGAAAATGAAATGGGGGTTCATGAGGGCGGATAACGCCTGATGCTTAAGCTCGTTGATCCGTTCCGTAAGCTCCAGCTGTTCCCTGCTCTTTTCTTCACGTCGTTTCAAGCGCCATGTTACCAAGGAAAGCGATACAAGGCCAACGATGACCAGGATCCCGAGATTGAACCAGAGCGTTTCAATAAAGAGGGGCTTCACCTCAAAAGTGAGAGAAGCCGGTTGACCCCAGTCGGTATTCTGAGACCTCGCCTTGATCTGAATCTCATAGGTTCCCGTCTGAAGCGAGATCAGATTGAGGAAATTATACTCCGTTTCCACCCACTCGTCGTTCAACCGGTACGCGTACGTCACCGAGGCCGGTGAAGAAAAGCTCGGCGCCGCAAAGCTGATGGTCACGTTGTTTTGATCCGGCTCGAACACCAGGTTGCTGTAGCGTGTATACACCGAGTCACCCGCCTTGATGCTGTTCAATTTCACCTGGAGCGGACGGGAGAGAGAGCGGTCGAAGACATCGACATCCAGAAAAGAGATCCCATTACTTGTCCCGACGTAGAGAACGTTCTCACTCCGGTCGTACGAGAGTGAGAATACTTCATCCGAGGGAAGCCCGGTCTGGCTGTTCAGGTATCTCATGGAATTGCCGTCATACCGATAGAGCCCTCTCATTGTTCCGATCCAGATCCTGTTGCTGCCGGCCGACACGAGGGACGTGGCGGTCGAGACGTCATGCCCCAACAGAGTTTTGTAGCTGGTCATGGAATCGCTTTCGAGGTTATACAGGGCAATTCCTTTGTCACCGGCAAACCAGACTTCGTGTTCGTTCAGCTGACGGATCGCGAGTATTTTTGAGTTGAGGACCAGATCATCGGGGAAGAAAGACTTCCGCCAGACCGACCTGTCGCCCGGCGGGCCTGATATTTTGCATAAGCCCAGGGTCGTGCCGACCCAGATATTCTTCCCGGTGTCCTCCATGATTTCATTTACCCGGTTCGATTGGGCGCTGTCCCCAAAAATATAATACAGCGGTAATTCATTGATCCTCCCGTTCATCCCCCTTTGAGTCCACAAGCCGTTGACCCAGGTACCAAAAAGGAAGAGGCCGTTGCTGGTCTTGCAGAATGATGGGTGGGGGTACAGGTGTAACGTCATACCTTTATGAGAAAGTTTGATTATCTCCTGTTGGCCGAAATCTCCGAAGACATAGATGTGATCATCGACCTGTTTGATGCCATAGATATATTCTGTCACAGTCTGCTGCGAACCGGTCTGTATACGGTCGAATCTTCCATGTTCCAGAATATTGAGACCGTTAAAGGTACCGATCAATAATCTCCCGGGTCTTTCCTTCACAATGGAATAGACGTTATTACTGCTCATACCGTCATGGTCATCATAGCTTCTCAGGTAAAGATTATTGAAACAGTAAACCCCTTTACCAAATGTGCTGATCCAGACATTTCCTTCCCTGTCCTCGATGAAGTGATTGACAAGGGTGCTCTGCAGGTCCATCTTGCTTCCCAAATCGATGATCTCCCGCGAACCGTTCGGAATGAAAAAGAGTCCATGGTTCATAATCGAAAACCAGATATTTCCATGCCGGTCGCTGAGTATGGCGCTGATGTCATTATCGTTCTCGAAAAGATTGACTCCGTAGGTTCTCACCACGGTATTATTCTGTATCTGCCAGATCGCGTTCTTCGTGCCAATCAGGTAACCGCCGTCGTTGCGGCTCGCGAGAGAATAAACGGCAGTCTCCGGTAATCCGTTCACGTGCAATCTGGTCAAAGCATCATCCTTGAGTGTGAAGAGTCCCGTGATGGTGAGAGCAAGGATCGTATCACCCGATACTCTTGCCAATCTGTTGAGTACCAGGGGTCGCACAAGAATGGCATAGTGAGGCAGGTCGGCCGACGGATGTTTCCTGATGACATTGATTTGGCCCTCCCGGCGGGAAGAGTAGAATCTGTCCCGATCCTCCAGGAGATAGGAAGTAGCGAACCCTTCCCCGTCGATCTCACTGCAGTAGTTTTTGATTCTCCCATCCTGGAAAACGTTGATCCCATTCTCGTAGGTCGCTATATATAATGCACCGTCCTCCCCCTTGAGCAGGGAGGTAATCATATTGGCATTCAGGCCGTCGTTTGTTCTGAAGGTCGTAAAGCGTTTTCCGTCAAACCGGCTGAGTCCGTTCAGGGTGGCGAACCAAAGGAATCCGTCCTGATCCTGTATGATATCAAAGACTGTTGAAGAAGCCAGGCCGTCGGAGATTGTGTAATGATGAGAGGGGGGCGTTTGGGAATGGAGGAGGGAAACCGGAAGAAGGCTGATGAAACTCAGGAGGAAATATCTTCTGCAATACTCAGACAGCATTGAGCGCTGCCTTTATTTTCTGTACAAATTCCGGCGCCTTTCGGCGCGAAACCTCAACCCTGCTTCCATCACTCATTGTCACAACGTTTCCACCGGCGCTTGAATATTCTTTGATACATTTCAGATTGATGAGATGGGATTTGTGGATCCTGAAGAACTTCTCTTTCGGTATGGTATCCTCAAAATCCTTGAGCGTTCGGGAGACGAAGGTGTTCTTTCCCCCTTTCACGATGACTTTCGTATACGATCCTTCGGCTTCAAACCGGATGATATCATCGATCAGCAGCACATGGAACCCGTGCGATGCGGGAAGAACCAACCTGTCCGCATCACACAGAATTTCGTCTTTCATCCTTTTTGCCTGTAGTGCCAGAAGTTTCTTGACCGTCTGCTTGAGTTCCTTGATATTGATCGGTTTCAGGAGATAGTCTGCAGCGCCGGCTTTTATCGCATTGATACCGAATTCGTCATGCGCACTCACGAAAACGACCATAAAGCGCGGCTCATCATACTCCTCCAGGAAGTCGAACCCGTCGAGAACCGGCATGGTAATATCGAGGAAGACGACGTCGGGGTTATGAAGCCGGACAAGTTCCTTGGCGCTGAGAACGGACTCAGCACACCCCAACATTCTGACTTCAGGGCAATATGTTTCGATGATCTTCTTAAGATTTTCCCTTCCATGCAGTTCGTCATCAACAATGATTGCGTTCAGCATGATTGTGGCGTGCCGTGAGCAAGAAATCTTGGAGGGGAGGTTCGCATAGCGGAATAGGAACCATTGCCGTGGATCGGCCTGGAGTAACTTAGGGTACTCCCCGCTCAATATCAACTTGACCCAGGATCGCCAATGATAGGGGCGCATGGTGCGTGAGAGTGAACGTATCCCAACCCGTACCCTCAGGAAGCGTGATTTCTTTCCGCTCCCGCTCCTTGCGTTGCTTTGGAAAACTTCTTATTTTGCTCCCCCACGATTTGCCAGTTCCGCGCGGTTCTTCAACGTCCATCCAACATAGAGAGGAGGAAGTATGAAACCGATAAGCGAACTTGTCCGTGATCGGCCGCTGTTTTCCCTCACCCCGCAGAAAACGGTGGCGGAGGCAGCACGGTTCATGGCCGAGAAGAAGGTGGGGGCGTTGCCGGTGGTCGATGGAGAGAACAAACTGGTCGGGATCTTCTCCGAGCGGGATGTCATTACGCGCGTAATCGCGAAAGGGCTCGATCCCGGCGCCACGCCGGTGAAGGATGTGATGACCACAAAGATTGTCGTGGCGGAAGCAAACGAAGGGTACCAATCGTGTCAGAAGAAGATGCAGCATGTCCACTGCCGCCATCTCCCGATTGTCTCGGACGATCGGTTGATCGGGATGGTATCGCTACGCGACCTGCTCATGATCAACATCGACGAGAAGGAACAGGACATCGACTACCTGCACAGCTATATCTATACGATACCGCCCGGCACCACGAAGCGGTATGATGAGAAACCGTAATCACCGAATCGTTCAAACAGGGAGCACACACCGGAATGCCCGCCGTTTCATTTGAAAAAGAGTACGTTTCACTTGATCTGTTGCCAGGATCGAACCTCCGCCAGGCCGCGCTCAGAAGCGGCATTCACCTGTACGCTCCCCTCTGGCGCGTTCTGCATGCGAATATTGAATTGGGCCTGCTGAAGTTCCCCTGTGCGGGGGACGTGGTGGAGATCGAAGGAAAAGGAGTCAATGCCCGCACGGAGGATGAGGAATTGCTGATCGCGGGACGGTACCTGATCAAACGAAAGGTCACCCCCAACTTGCGCCTTGCGTGCGCGGTGACCGTGACGGGCGACATCAAAGTGAAAACCCTTCCTGCGCGGGAGCTGGACCGGGTCGAGACGAAACGCGCCATCCAGTATGCCGCCGTGGTTTCCGCTTTTCTGCTGGGCATGGGGGTCATCATGGTCATGATCGCCCTCGACCTGGTACAAAAAATCTGACGGCTTGAGCCATTCACGCAACCCCTGAGAGGCGTGAACGACCCCCTCACTCCGCTGTCGAAATCTACCCCTTCTTTAAGACTTCGATCATCCGATCGTGGATCACCGCGTTGCTCACCAGCAACTGCTTATTGTAGATCGTTGTTGGAAATCCGCGGAAATCGGTGTACTTCCCCCCCGCCTCCTCGAGGATCAACACTCCTCCCGCCATATCCCAGGGGTGAAGATCCACTTCCCAGAACCCATCGAATCGTCCCGCAGCGACATAACACAAATCGAGGGCGGCTGATCCCAGGCGGCGGATCCCCTGTGCTTCCATCAGAAAATTATTGAAGTGCTGGATGGCATTGTCGGGATTACTCTTGATGCTGTACGGAAACCCGGTCACGAGCAGGCTCTCGATGAGCTTGCCCGTGTTCGAGACGTGGATCGGTTTGTTGTTGAGGAGAGCTCCCCTTCCTTTCTCCGCGCTGTACAGTTCATCCCAGTTCGGGTCATAGACGACCCCCAGGACGATTTCCCCTTTGACTTCGAGCGCGAGGGAGACGGAGAAGATCGGAAAGCCATGCGTGAAGTTCAGCGTCCCATCCAGCGGGTCGATGATCCAGCGGTACTCCGATTGCACTTCGTGACTCCCCGATTCCTCCGCGAGGAAATCGTGATGCGGGTAGCGTTGTTTGATTTTCGTGATGATGATCTCTTCTGATTTCTTGTCGATCTCGGTCACGAGATTGGTTTCCTGTCCCTCTTTCCGCTCGACATGCTTGAACTTCCCGACGCTCATTTTCAGAAACCGTCCCGCTTCCTGGGCTGCTTCAATCGCTGTTTGGATCATGGTATCTCCTTTCGATGGAGTCAAAATACAAAAAAGAGACCGCGACTCAAAGGACTGTCGGCCACCTGACCTTGCGACAAGCACGAAGTACGTTCACAGATTGTCTGATTAAGAGACAGCATCCTTCGCCCCCCCGGGGGGGGATCGTTCCTGTTTTCGTTGCGCCCCACCTCAAAAAACTGTAAGTTACTGATGGTCACCGATGCACGCTCAAGAGGATCGATGGATCGCCGGTCAGGGAACATCCTTCTGGAACGTATCGTAGAGCATTCCCATCACTGCGTCCCCCTTTCTGAAGGGGCGCGCACAATCAAAGGAGGAGCTCATGCTATTCTTACTTGCTCTGTTTATCGCCATCGGCGCGTTGTTCGTCTGGAACACTGCGCGCAAACGTGCGAACTTCGGCACACCGCTCGGGCGGCAGTCGTCCGGTTTCGCCGCCTTGCTTGCGGGCGTTTTTCTTCTCATCGCCCTGTCCCAAATGTTTACCGTCGTGCCGGCAGGACATGTCGGCGTCGTCGATTTCTTCGGAACGGTGTCCGACGTTACGCTCAAAGCTGGTATTAACCTTGTCAATCCGCTCGCGCGCGTGGTGAAGTTCTCTGTGAAAACGCAGGAGATCAAGGAGGTCATGGATGTTCCGTCGAAGGAGGGATTGACCGTGCAGCTCGAACTCAGCGCACTGTTCCATTTGAATCCCGAAAAGGCTGCAGAAACGTACAAAACGATCGGCGAGAATTACGTTTCGATCATTCTCGAGCCCAACTTCCGTTCCGTCGCCCGCGGGGTCACTGCCGGGTACGAAGCAAGGGCATTGTACACCTCTGAACGGGAGCTCCTGACGATGGCGATCTTACAAGACCTTCAGAAGCTCGTCGAGCCCAGGGGGATCACCGTGGAAGCAACCCCGCTTCGCCGCGTGGGCCTCCCCCCCGATCTCTCGAGAGCGATCGAGGAAAAACTCCGTGCGGATCAGGAAAGCCAGCGGATGCAGTTTGTTTTGTTGAAGGAAAAACAGGAAGCCGAGCGGAAGCGGATCGAGGCCCAGGGTATCTCCGACTTCCAGAACATTGTGGCGAAAGGGATCAGCGAGCAGTTATTACGGTGGAAGGGCATCGAAGCCACGGAGAAGCTCGCCAGTTCACCCAACGCCAAGATTGTCGTGATCGGCGCCGGGAAGGACGGCTTGCCGTTGATCCTGGACACCAAGTAGAGACACCCTATCCTTTTCTTCAACCCGGGAGTCACGAACCGTATGTTCTCACTCGATCAGATAGGCCAGATCTCTATCGTCGTTCATGATATCGACCGGGCGGTCGCGTTCTATCGCGATGTGCTCGGCATGCACTTCCTCTTTCAGGCGCCGAAGATCGCCTTCTTCCATTGCGGCGGGATCCGTCTCTACCTCGGCATCCCTGAAGGACCCGAGTTCGATCATCCCTCATCCGTTGTTTACTATACGGTGACGGATCTGCAGGCGGCGCATGATACCCTTACTCAACGGGGAGTCCCCTTCATCGCCGCGCCTCACAAGGTTGCGGATCTTGGGGACCGTGAGGTGTGGATGGCTTTCTTTAGAGATCCGGATAACAACCTGCTTGCCTTGATGAGTGAGAGAAGCGCGGTGCGATGAGTTTTCCCTTTCCAGGGTACAGGCGAAGACCCTTGTCTTCGCCTGTATTATTTTTCCAGTGAACATGACGGAAGAGTCCGCAGGCGTGTGTACAAACCATGCCGTCATGACAGCCCCCCTTCCTTCCACGAAGTTTTCACCGCGTCCCTTCCCTCCTCCCCCACATCCGTCCGGCCCCCCAGATGCTCAACGCTACAATCAGTCCGGGGTACATCGGCTCAATGCCGAAAGGATATTCCGGGACGCCGTTGATCGTCTTGAGCGTGCCAACGATCAGGCTCACCGTTGAGGTCAGCCAGCCAGACAGCATCGCCGCAAACGCGTACGATGCGGAGATCCGGAGCCGCTCGAAATAACCCGCCACCACGGGCACGAGGAGACCGGGAATGATGCACGTGCCGATCGTGTACCAGAGGCTCACGACGGAAGGGATCGCCAGCGCGAGCGTAACGGCGAACGCGGAACTGATGACCAGACCGATTTTTGTCCAGCGGTTGATCGTACCATGGTCAGAACCGGCACGTGCCGTCCGTACTCCTGCATCCAGGCGTAGCCTTCCCACAATATCCTTTCCGATCGTCGTCGCCGAAATGAACATGAGACTGCTGAGGGACGACATGATCGTCGCCAGCATGCCGATGTAAAAAAGTCCTTTGGCGATTGTTGGAAGCGTAAGTTCCGCAAGCATGGGATAGGCAAACAGCGGTTTCTCAAGATTCGGCAGCGCCGCGCGAGCGTACAACCCTGTGAGACTTGTCATAAAGTCAAAGCAGAACCAGAACAGGATCGAAACCAGAATTCCTCGTTGCGCCGTCGCGCCGTCCTTTGCAGCGTAACAGCGCTGATGAAATGCGGGATCGACGAGCGTCCATAATGCGATGAAGAACCAAACGGTGATGTACTGCCACGTGTTGCCCCCGTGCCATGTCAGGTGCAGGGATGGGACATGAGCCTCGATGAAATCGAACCCTCCGAACGTGGCATATGCGAATGGCAAAATGATCGCAAAGCCAAGGAACATCATAATGAACTCGAATGCATTCGCCCAGACATCGGACCGGAATCCTCCTGCGTACAGATAACACACGGTAACGAACGTGGTCAGCAGGATGCTCGTCGCGAGGTCGAGTCCCAACATCAACTGCACAAGGATGCCGAGCATCAACACATAGGCGGCGGGGGTCACCAGGATAAAGGTGAGCACCCCTCCGAGGAGCGCCGTCTTCCGGTCATAGGATGCCTCAAGCTTGTCGGGAATCGTAGTCAGGTTGGTTGCCCGGATGCGTTTGGCAAGCACAAGCGCGAAGAGGAGCGCAAAGAAGTAGTACGGAAGGCCAAAAACGACCCAGTTGGAAATGCCGAAGTTGTAGGAGAATTCCCCGACCCCGAGAATTCCGCCATACCAGGTGGAGACGAGAGTTGCGACGAACATTGGGAGTGTCAGTGTTCGCCCGGCGAGCAAAAAATCATCCGTCCCCGATTTCTGTCGGCGTGCGGCGCGAAACCCGACATACACGACCGCAACGAAGTAGACGCCGATCAACAGGGAATCGAGGGTCGAGAGGGAAATCATGGGGAAGGTTCAGTGAGATCCGGTATGGAGCCGAAACAGGATAAGGTGTCCCGATTTCACCGCAATCAGCACGGGATTGGAAATGATTTCGTTGCTTGTCCCGTGGCGGAAGCCGAGCTCCAAACTCTCGTTCGTCAGAGCATACCTCAGTCCGGCGGTGGTCACTCCATCGCATCGGTTTAAGGGGATAAGCGAGATGGTCGATCCAATCTTCGCCTCGAACTCGGTGCTGCGCCCGACGTAGCTCAGTTCGCCAAGATCATCCACAAACCGGATAACGGCATCGGGATAGAACTTTGCCATGACCCCGAGGTTCCCGACCGTATGGTCGAGGCGCTTTCCCAGGCCTGCTGCGACGGTAATATGATCGTACCCTTCCCGGATGGTCCATTGTACGACTTTTTCCAGATCGGTCGAATCCTGATCGGTGTCGGTATGCTGCGGTACCGCGCGGAACTTCGCGAGCGTCTCGGCATGGATGGAGTCCATATCCCCCACGATTGCGTGAGGAAGAATGCCGAATTTGAGCGCTGTGTTTGCACCGCCGTCCGCACAAACAACACAATCCGACTCCCGGGCAAGGGTCTGAAGAAGTTGTTTCCTCGGCGGCTCACCGTTGGCAATAATGAGTGCGCGTTTCGTCATACCGGGCATCCTTGTCATGGTTGTCGTCGAAATACGGATCTTGATCGTCAGAGATTCAATCTGATCGAAGCAAAGATATTCCTTTCCGCGGCCGGAAAGAAATCGTCTCCTTCTCCATGGCTTGCATAGATCGCGTTAAACAGGTTGTTGACCTGAAGACGCAGTTCCAGCTCCTTGCCGAACGGAACCGGGGTCCGGTACGACAGCCAGGCATGGAGAACCGTATACGCATCGACTGTCCGGGAGGGATCGGTCGCGCCCGTTCCCGGATTCTGGAAATTGTCCGTGGAGAACGAACCGACATGCTGGAGTGAGAGGGTTGTCGTCCAGGCACCGGTGCGGTACGTCGCGCGGGCATTGGCAAGAAAATCGGGGAACCCGGCGATTGCGTTGCCGTCGAGGGCAACTGGAGCACCGCCGTCGTACACCGTGTACTTCGTCAATCGGTTCCGGCTGATCGTCATGTTCCCACGCAAGGTCAACTCAGGACTGATGTTGGCGGCCGCAGTCAGTTCGATCCCCACGTGCCTTGTCTTCTCGGCATTCCCGGTGACGGGTTGGCCGAAGCGGTCCAATTGCCCGCTCTTGATAATCTCGTCGGTAAAGTCCATAAAATAGAAGTTGGCCCCCACGCGAAAAACCCTCGTCCCGTATCCCGCGCCGAGTTCTATGCTGGTGAGTTTTTCAGGTTTCACAAGCGGCCGGGTGAAGTCGTACTGCCCCCCTGCAATGGTGCCGAACTGCGGGGTCACGCCACCCCACGACACGGGGGTGCTCGCTTCCGCGGCATCGTACAGGTTCTTCAGCCTCGGTTCACGCGAGGTCCGGGAGACCTGCGTATAGAGGTGCAGGTTCTCCGTGAGGTTATAGTTCACCCCCACACGGGGGTTGAGGAAGTGGTACGGCACGGAAAAATCCGTACCGACATACCTCTCGCGTTGCAGGTGATACCGGTTGAAGACGTACTGAAGGTCGAATTGCGCCGTGAGCCCGGGTCCGAGATGGACCATTTCATGGCCATAGAGCGAAACGATATCCTTTGCCCCTTCGTACTCGTAGTAGTGATAGTCGGGGGTGACGCCGGGTGGGAGTTGCTCACCCCATCGCAAAGCCCCCCAATGGAGGGAGTGATGGAAGCGTAGTTCAGCACCGACCGTCAACTCGCCGCCGTTGTGTTGGATGGTCGCACGCGGCAACCAGCCGTATTGCGTATTGCGCACGTACGCACGGATCAGCGCGTTTGGAATGTACTGATCATCAGGATCGCCGGTGACGTTGAACCCATTCCCCCGAGTGATCCGGTAATAGGAAAACGGTGCCCACGAGCCGTCGTAGTCAAAGAAACCTTCACCGGTGACGAGGAAGATCGCATTGTTGAGCGTGAATCCATCACGCACGCGCCATTCGTGGAGAAGTTCATAATGCGGCTGGCTGAAGTTCTCGATCTCCTCGGGGCGGGCAATGGGATTACGTCGTCGCGTCTCCGTGTCTGAGGAGGTGGCTTCGGATTTCGAAACACCATAGTACGCAAGGTGATCGGAGACCGGTCCGCCGTAGAAGTTCAACTGCGTGGTCATGGTTTCATCGTAGCGAACTGCTCCAAGGAAGTAACTGGAGAAATTGGCCCAGGACTGTTCCCTGTAGCCGTCCGTTGTGATCCGCGAGAGTCGGCCGTAGACCTGATACTTGTTTTGCACAAGTCCCGACTGAACAGCGACGGAGTACTTACGTGTATTGAAGCTCCCGTATCCGAGGGACAATTCGATGCCGGGGGTCCGGGCAAACACCGAGGTGATGAGATTCACCGAACCGCCGATCGCAGGGGGACCATGGAACGCGCTCCCTGCTCCCCGCTGCACCTGGATATCCTCCAGGTTCGCCGCAAGATCGGGAAAATCCAGCCAGTACACGTTATGATCCTCCGGGTCGTTCTGCGGGATCCCGTTGATCATCACGGAAATCCGGCGTTGATCGAATCCGCGTATGTTTAAATAATTGTAGCCGATCCCGTTTCCGTTCTCGGAATAGAATGTGGTGGAGGGGAGCTCTGAAAGAAGCTGCGGGATATCCTGCGTTGAGTACCGTTCCTTCAGATCTTCGGCGGTGAGAGTGGAAAACGCCACCGGATTTTCCCGCTCTCGTGCCCGCATGGCGGAGATGACAATCGTTTGGCCGGGGAGGACGGTCGGGTCCAGACTGAACTCCAACGACACCGTTTGTCCCGCATGCACGATCAAGTCCTGCCGTTTTGTTCCATAGCCGACGTAGCTCACCTGCACCCGGTAACTTCCCGCCGGAACATGATCGATGCGGAACCGTCCGTCATTGTCGGAGGTCGTTCCAAAGGGTGTTGCCAGAAGCAGGATGTTTGCCGCTTCCAGCGGGCGTTTCGTCCCCCCATCAAGCACCCGCCCCGTGATACTCCCGGTTTGCCCAACAAGCGGTGAAAGTCCGAAAAAGTACAACATCAAAAGACAGTATGCATTTCTCATGGCCCGCGCCCTCCTCTTCGCTTCAAATAAAAAAAGCCGCTTTCCGAAGGAGCATGGAAAACGGCTTTGACACACCATCTTCCGTTTTCCTTCGCTGGTATGACCCAGTTCAGGTTCGAAGGGTTTGCTCTCAGCCGCGTCACTATTCATGGGACGCAACACCCCTAACGGAAAAGCAACAACTATCGTGGAAAAGAACTACGCCAATATACAACGATGACGAGTCGATGTCAAGAGCATGGCAATGATCCTGCGCCTGTCCTCCTTTCTATAGAAGCGGTCTCAAAAACAGGTAACAACGTCATTGCGAGCGTTTTGTGCGAAGTCGACCGAAGGCCGATTCTCGTTCCAATCGTTAGATTGGAACGGAACAATCTATGCAAAACCAGGTTTATCTCGCTGTTAAGATTGCTTCGTCGTCCCGATATAAAACAT
>JBBEBV010000327.1:0-2219 GCA_040882165.1 Bacteroidota bacterium | reverse complement strand
TCCCATCCAGCGTGATCGCCGATGTTCCATTCTTCACCGTCAGCGACGGCGGATCATCTAACTGAGCAACCAACGTTGATGCACAGAACAGTGATCCCAGTAACACCAGGAGGGTCACGTTACCAAGTGTTTTCATTGGAATGTCCCTTTCAGCTATCTGAAGAAGCGTGAATGAATCATGGATTTAATTTCGAAGATCTCAATCGTTATGCATAACCGTGCAACCGCATGACTCTCGAGCGACGACTTCCGTCCCCAGTACAATCCGGCGTCTCGCATGTTCTTTTTTATTGTGAATAGCCTCAAGCAATCTCTTGACGGCAAGCACCCCGAGGTCGCTGATTCGAACACGGACGGTGGTGAGAGATGGTGTAATATAGGTGGCAATGGGAATATCATCGAAGCCGGCAAGCGCGATGTCCCCCGGAACAGAAGTATTATGAACGCGCAACGCACTCAAAGCACCGATTGCCATCGCATCATTTGATGCAAAGATTGCTGTGGGTTGCGGATTGGTGTTCAGAATCCTTATGGCAGCTTTGTACGCTGATGCCTCTGTGAAATCGCCCGGGAACTCGTACGACGTGGAATATTCTGCACTTGAAGCTTTGATCGCATCTCGATACCCTCGCAGCCTTTCTTGAGCGTCAATGTTTTCCTCCGTCCCTTTGATAATGGCGATCCGTTTGTGGCCGTGACTTGCGAGATGCGTAACAACGCCGTGTGCGCCTTTGTAGTTATCGATGTTAATCGCATCGAAGTTGCTGCCATCGACATGGCAATTTAACAAGACAACCGGTAGAGCTCCCGGAAGGTTTGAATGCAGGGCAGATGCGTCAATGTGTGGTGACATGATAATCAGTCCGTCGACGCGTCCGCTCATGATGCGGAGGGCAGCTTCGATTTCCGCTTTGCTATTGTGTGAGCTTGAGATGATCAGATGGTATTTGTGTTGCCGTGCCGTCGTGTCCATTCCTCGAATGACCTCCGAGAAGAACTCCCCGTAAAGATCCGGCAAGAGAATGCCGATAGTTTCTGTCCTGCGCCTGCTAAGACTTCGGGCTGCAATGTTTGGTGAGTAACGAAGGTCGCGCGCAACTTGCTTAACGAGCTTCATTGTTTCATCCTGAACCAGGTTGCTTTCGTTAAGAACGCGGGAGACCGTTGCGATGGACACGCCAGCTTTTTTTGCAACCTCTTTGATCGTAGAACGCACTTTAAACCTTAATGTAAACGTTTACATTTGAAATGAAAAAAAACGCCACTCCCTCCCCTCGACTCTCAAGACACTGTGATCATGGTGGAAAAGTTTGCGATTATTGTCAAGTGAAAATGGAATGGACGCCTTTTTTTCTTCAGACCGGCCCGGGGAGTTAACAGGCGTTCACAAAGTATGCCAAAGGCTACATTTCCGCACTTTGCGGTGAAATATCCATTCTGCGTGCAACAATCAGACTATTAACCCCTCCTCACAAGACCTGAATTCCTGAACAATGAACTGCCGGAGAACGTTGCCCCCGGCCTGCCGTAAATTATTCCATAAACCCGGGAACGTTCACACGAACCACATCGTAACCGCCGTACGGGCTCTTCTTCATTCTGAGTTCACTCACACCGTTCATCGAAGCGGGCTCCATCGACCCCGCTCTCAACCCGGACCATTCGGTCTGAAAGGACACGGTCGCGTACTCCCCGTCGAGAGAACAGCCTGTGCATGCAGATGTGTGGTTGGTCAGGGCAGCGTAGCGGGAGTGAAAGGAGCGAATGAGACCTGCCATTTCCTCACGGGTGATTCGGTTTCCGGCCGGATCGTAGACCTCATCCTCTGCAACATCGTGAATGGCATACTCCTCGTGCCGGTCAAAGAGGTGAAAGAGAAAGCTCTCGGCAAACTGCTTCGCGTCGTACTCATCGTTCGGATGAAACTCTTCATAGATGAAGCAATGTCTCATCCCTTCGATCCTGATATCATCAATCTCCTGATGAATCAACTCGGAAGTGATGAACCGATAGAGCTCTTCGTTCGATACTTCGGCCAGGCAATCGACGCCGATATCGTGAAGGGAAAGGAACTCCATGACATTCCCGAGTTCACTTTCGAGCCGGTCCGGTGGAATTTCTGCCAGGGGGGTAAAGGTTGGATTACCGAGGAACTGCTGGAGGCTGACTCGTCCGGCATGCTCAAATTGCCGCTCAAATTCCTCTATATAATTGAGCCA
>JBBEBV010000326.1:0-2221 GCA_040882165.1 Bacteroidota bacterium | reverse complement strand
TCGTTCCTCGTGTCAACATTACTAATGATACCGTCGTTGGTAACGAACCGGAAATCTTTGGCATGAAAATTACCGGGCTCCTCGTACCATCGGACACGGAGGCATGGTCGGTCCGGCTCTCCCGGGAGTTTAAGAGTTCCCCATCCATCCACGACGGTATAGATTGGAATGGTGACGGCAAAAGCGGTGTGGAGTGCGCCCTTGGAAAAAATGGAGTCAGTGTGAGTTACCGTCATGCTCGTGGAGCCGCCGAATTGAATTGGCAACTTCAGGAATATGTCGTACGGGTCATTGTGTTCTATGATGAGGGAATCGGCGTTTACTTGTTCATAATCACCGACCGACCGTAATGCCTCGTCCTGAACGATCCAGATCGGATGGTTGATCTCGTTTCCGTCTCCGGAAAAATCCTGTGCGACGGCACTGCCGGGATACCGCGAGGCAAGGTACGGGATGGTCGAGACTTGCCGAACAGTATCGATCTTCACCAGTGTAAAACTTACCGAGCTGAAATCGTATACCCGGTTTGCGCCTTGCAGCCCGACGTCGACTGTCGTATCCGTGGGGCTTGTTCCGACGTAGATCGAGACTCTGTGTCCGGCGGTGAACATGCTCTCGATCGTAGATTGGGAGACGGTGATCGGGCCTTGAGCAAGGGAAGCGAGAGGTCCAATCGCGCACAGCACGAACGCAGCGGTGAGGCGTTTCATAACGATGCTCCTATGATGGTGGAAGGGCATTGCAACTTAAGTATAGGTAAGCACGCCGTTGTTTTTGCCGCTCAACGTAGCATAACCCAATGGCGACAATTCTGAGAGCAATCCATACAGTCGGTGCGTGCAGGAACGGTGTGCGAAGGTAGGGAACTCGCAAAACATAAACAATAGGGGAAAGTGCAATAGGAAGATGTACAATGAATTCAGGCTTGAAGCGAAGAATTAGGAGTTTCTCCATCATCGCTTTAAGAAAACGATTGAGATCAAGGGAGATGCGATTGACGGCTCACCGAACGATCAGAAGTTTTTTCGTCTCTGTAAATTCTCCTGCCTTCAGCCGGTAGAGGTATACTCCGCTCGCCAGCTTCTCATTCCCCACGGTAATCTCGTGCATGCCGGGGAGGTGGTCTGCATCAATAAATGTCTGCACTTCCTGACCGAGCACGTTAAAGAGCTTGAGCGATGCGTTCCCCGCCTGGGGAACGGAATAGCGAATGGTCGTTATCGAATTGAAGGGATTGGGATAGTTCTGCATCAGGGTTGGCGTCGCGGGTAAGCTCATCCCGGAGGAGGCCTGGGCCAATTGGTAGATTCCCGGCAGTATTGAACCCTTTCAGGGGCCGGAGGCTTTTTATTAAGGACCGCGAAGCGGTCCGCCATTCGCACGCAGGCTGGTGTTGGATAGCGCAGTTCCAAATTGGAAGACGCTTCGCGTCCGTTCTGTGTAGAGCGCAGACACAACGATATTGAACCCCTTTGGGGTTCCTGATATTTATTTTTTTGTTATGTCGGGGTTTCACCCCGACCTATTAATATCTGACCCCTTCGGGGTCAGGGCGAAACAAGCTCGCCGACATCCTTTCCCCCCCTCTCCTCCATTAGGAGAGGGGGCGGGGGAGTGGGGCTAAAATTGAGCAATGACCCCCGCAGATCCAATTTGAGAAATGCTGACGCATTTCCTTTTGGTAGGCCTCCGGCTCCCCCTATCCAAAACCACCTCCTTGCACTTCGTCCCCTTTCTTTTTACTATGACACCGTCAATTCGGCCGGTCTGTGCCATGCAACATCACTTTGGATTCAGGGGCCTCTATGAAAACTGTGATCCTTTCCCTCCTTCTCTTCTTAAGCTTTTCGCCCGCTCAAACCATCCGAAGTCCTCAAGGGAAGCTTTCCCTCACGTTTGCGCTCACAAACGACGGCGCTCCAACCTATGCTCTCCGGTTTGGTAACAAACCCATCATCAACACCAGCACGTTGGGAATTCAATTGAAGGGAGAGCCCTCTTTCGACAAGGGTTTTGTCATGGCCTCCGTCGACACACTTACCCACGATGAAACATGGGAGCCGGTTTGGGGAGAAGTGAAACGGATTCGATCCCATTTCCGGGAGCTTGCCGTCACACTCCGGCAGCCATCGATCCAGCACCGCACCATGGTCGTGCGGTTCAGGCTGTTCGACGACGGAGTGGGATTTCGTTATGAATTTCCACGGCAGGATCCGTTAAA
>JBBEBV010000325.1:0-2244 GCA_040882165.1 Bacteroidota bacterium | reverse complement strand
ATGAACATACAGATGGTTGACCTGGTTACACAATACAAGAAAATAAAACCGGAGATCGACGAAGCCATCCACCGCGTGCTCGATTCCGGCCATTATATCATGGGGAAGGAAGTCGGGGAATTTGAAGCCGCCGTCTCCTCCTACCTCAATGTCAAGTATGCGATCGGATGTGCCTCCGGGACCGACGCGCTCCAGGTTGCTATGATGGCACTGGGGATCGGTCACGGAGACGAAGTGGTCACAACTCCCTTCACCTTCGTCGCAACGGCGGAGACGATCGCCCTCATCGGTGCCCGGCCCGTGTACGTCGATATCGATCCACGGACCTATAACATCGATCCAGCAAAGATCGAAGCGGCGATCACAAAGCGGACCAAAGCGATCATCCCGGTTCACCTGTATGGCCAACCGTGCGATATGGACGCGATCATGGGAGTCGCCAACAAACATGGAATTCCGGTGATCGAGGATGCCGCCCAGTCCATGGGAGCGGAGTACCATGGGGGCAAAGTAGGGGGGATGGGAGCCTTTGGCGCTATCAGTTTCTTCCCGAGCAAGAACCTGGGAGCCTTCGGCGACGCGGGGATGGTCGTGACGAACGACCCGCTTCTGGCCGAAAAGGCAAGAATGATCATCGTCCACGGATCCAGGAAGAAATATTACCACGAAGTTCTCGGCGTCAACAGTCGGCTCGATACCCTCCAGGCCGCCATTCTCAAGGTGAAGTTGAAGTATCTTGAAGAGTGGCATGAGGCGCGTCGCCGTGCGGCGAATACGTATAACCGGTTGTTCGCAGGGAGCGATATCGTCGTCCCCCATGAGGCCCACGGGTGCAAACACATTTATCATCAATACACGCTCAGGTTGAGCCATCGTGATGCGGTGGCAAAGCAGCTCGCCGACAAGAGGATTCCTTATGCGATTTATTATCCCATTCCTCTGCACCTGCAGCAGGCCTTCAGGGATGCGGCCGCACCGGAAGGGGCATTCCCAGTTACGGAACAGGCGACGAGGGAAGTTCTTTCGCTCCCCATGCACACGGAGCTTACCGAAGAACAGATGGAGTTCATCGCGGCATCGGTTCGCGAAGCTTTTTCCGCGGCTGCTGGCCGGGGTGAACCTGCCGGCGTCGGTTCGGCCACGTGACCCCTATCTTAATTATCCACGAAGGACACGAATGACACGAAAAAAAGTAATTCTAGTGTCTCGGTTCAGAAATACCTTGAATATGTCCCCAAGATAAGATTACCCGCGAATCTACGCGAATCTGCACTAATAACTGAAACTGGGCGGTCTCTGGATCATTCTATGAGGATTTGTGGGAGACTTTTTAAGTCTTTTTTCGGAACGCGGCACTAAGGTCTTTTTAGAAGTCATCTCCAAAAACGCTACTCACACAAATAAGAATTCTTAACATTTTGTGTTTTTTGTGCATTTTTGTGGCAAACACATGAAGAGGGTTTTTGAGACAGCTTGTGTTGATTTTTCGTGGACTTCGTGGAGATTTATTCATCTAGAGTGCCATGCGCTGCCTGGTAATCATACCGACATATAACGAGGCGGAAAACCTCCCGAGGCTGATCCCTTCCATTCTTGCCCTTGCGGATCATTTTGAGGTGCTGGTGGTCGACGACAACTCCCCGGATGGGACCGCACAGCTCGTCAAAGGGATGCAGCAGGGAAACCGGCGCATTCATTTGCTGGAGCGGGCGGCCAAGTTGGGATTGGGAACTGCCTACGTGGCGGGATTTCATTTCGCGCTCGCGAAGGGCTACGAGAGGATCTTTGAGATGGACGCGGATTTTTCTCATGACCCCGCGGAGCTTCCGCGCCTGCTGGAGAAAACGGAATCGTACGATCTTGTCATCGGATCGCGCTACGTTTCGGGGGTCAATGTCGTGAACTGGCCCATGCGGCGGCTGGTGCTGAGTTATGCCGCAAACGTTTACACACGGTGGATCACCGGTATGCCGGTCCGCGATGCCACTGCCGGCTTCAAATGTTTTCGCCGGGAGGTGCTGGAGAGCATCGACCTTGATTCGCTCCGTTCCAACGGATATGCTTTTCAGATTGAGATGAGTTTCCTTGCCTGGAGCAAAGGCTTTCGTGTCTGCGAAATCCCAATCGTCTTTGTCGACCGGCACGTCGGTGTTTCGAAAATGTCGAAACACATCGTCTATGAGGCCGCCTGGATGGTATGGCGGCTCAAGTTTAAAAGCCTGCTTGAACGACGTTAATCGCGTG
>JBBEBV010000324.1:9175-14383 GCA_040882165.1 Bacteroidota bacterium | reverse complement strand
CCGGTACCTTGGCAGCGACTTCCAAGACTGTCACGCTGACCTTGACGAACTAAGAAGTATCTGGTTCCTGTATGGTCCCGTAAGCCCCGATACAGGAAAAACACAAAGGGTCACCAACTTCGGTTGGTGACCCTTTTGTGTTTGTACGGCGACTTGGCTCAGTGGAGAATGGCCGGCTGGTGCCGTTCTTATTGTTTATTTCGCAACATCCTGTAATTCTCATACTGGATTGCCTTCTTTGCCCGACGTGCATCGTTGACACTGTCTTTCAGAATGTGCTGATATTGCTCGAGCCTCGACCGCTGTTGGAGAAGGAACTCGGCTCCGGCCCCGGCCGGGGCGTTGGCGATCGAAGTGGCAATCATGGTCTCGGCAGCTTTCAGCTCGCCGGCCGCCTCGTCCATATCTCCCCGGTCCATCGCATGCATCGCTTGCTCGACATTGCGGGTTGAACGGGCGATATCCGCCTTTGCCTGAACCTCGTTGTCCCTGTTTTTCTCGATGACTGTCACGTCGCCTGAATAGCGGACGGTGGCGGCGAAGGAGGGGAAGCTCTCGAAGAGACCCTTTCCTTCGTACCGCAGCGTCCCGCGAACCGCCGTTATGCTCCCGCTTCCTTCAGGGATATCGACCTCGACGGTTAATTCCTGCCGGTCGCCGGACGCGAGGTCGCCGATCGGGATGACGAGCCGGTCTCCTTCGGCTTTGTGCTCATAGCCGATGACATCGATGAGGCGAACGCCCTGACCGGGCAGCAGCTCGATCGTTGCATTCTGGGCAACCACCGTCGAAAGTTGGTTGAATTCCTCCCTCATGATCGAAGCAAGCGTGCGGGGGTTCTCGATGAAATAATAACTGCCGCCGCCGCTTTCCGAAAGTCCCACCATCAGATTTTCATTGTAGTCCAGCCCCATCCCAATGGTGGTAAGGGAGATTGATTTCCCGCGGTATCGTCGCGCAATCCTGTTCAATTCGTGTGGGTCTGTTACTCCCTGGTTGGCAAGCCCGTCCGAAAGGAGGATGACGCGATTGGCAAACTCTCTTCCCGCGTGGCGTTCGACCTGCCGGAATCCTTCAACCATGCCCCCGCCGAGGTTCGTCGAACCACGAGGGGAGACCCGTTCCACGAGTCCTTTCAATCGCTCGGTACTGCCGACCCGTTGCGCCCGGTGCAGGACCTCGACCACATCGTCATAGATGACAAGCGAAAAGATGTCCCCTTCGCGCAACTGATCGATCAGCGAGTTCAAGGCCTTTCGCGCATACTCCATCTTTCCCTGATCCCCCATCGAACCACTCCGGTCGAGCACGACGGCCAGGTTCATGGGCCGCCGCATCGACGATGCAATGGGAGTGGCATGGATCACCAAGTGGAGGTAGATCCTCCCCCCCTCCGTGGAGATGACAGGGCAATTCAGCTTTCCCTCGATGGAGACCCCCTTCCGTGCGTCCGCGGCGAGGGTTGGGGTGGTTGCAGCCGCGCAGGCTGCCAGCAGTAACACGAACATGGTTTTCATTGGTATGCCCCCCTGAAAGTGTGAGTGAATTTCTAAAGGAATTGTTTAGTAATACCTCTTTGCGCGAAGATTCGCGGGCAAATTCTTCTACCACGAATAGCGGATCGTATAGGTAATAACCGCCTCGCCGTCCTTCCGGATCTTGACCGGGAAGTTGAGGGTTGTCTGGTCCACCTTCGTCCACTCGGTATTGCTCTTCACGATCTCCCACTGGTTCCACCGCCACGGATGTTCGTACACCTGAACGGTCGCAGTCTCCTCCTTGTGGTTCCGGACTTTAATTTCGATCGTCTCTTCCACGATTCGGCCCGATGCGATCGACTTGAAGTCCTTCTGCGCCCGTTCCCCGACCAGATCGAAGGCGTTCCCCAGGTAGAGTCGGACGGGTTCGTCCTTCGGCGTATGGTCGATCATGTCCTCGCCCACGAACTGCTGTTTGCCGTCATCGTCCTGTTTGTAGACCCGCACCTTTCCCTTCGGGAGCGGCATACCCATACCGGAGACCGCGTCGTTCTTGAACGTGACATAGACGCCGACCTTCGTGTTTGATTGTTGGCCGAAGCTCCCCTGGGATCGGTAGGAAGAATTCCGGTACCAGCCGCGCCAAGCACCCGCAAGTCCATCGTACACGAAGATCTTGGCAGACGGCACCGCGTGAGCGGAGACCAACTCGACCTGTTTCGTCTCGTTCTGGTTCACGTCTGTGCGCCGCTGAAGTGTATAAAGCTTATACTCGAAGAGGTCTGTTTGCTTGAACTGCGGGGCCGCGGCGTCTGCGACGGCCTGGGATTTCATAAGGCGCAGATCGTTGTCGAACTGCTCCTGCACGACATTCACATCTCCCGCCACCAATTTCAATCCGGCGTTCTTAAAGCTTGTGCCGGAATGGTTGGTCAGCGTCACCCAGCCGGTCAGATCGATCCTCGCATCGTCCTTGCCCAGGAGTGCGACGTAGTCAGAACTCCATGAGAGTTGGCCTGCGAGGTAGCTGACCTCGGTCCGGTGTTCCCCCTCCCGGGTGCTCGACATCAGCCACTGGAGCTGTGGTTTGACGATGAACCCTTCCGGCAGTGTGGGGAGGACGAGTCTTCCTTCCGGGTTGATCTCGATTCGACCGTTGATCTCCGCGATCATGCCACTCGTGAACTGATAGTTGATTGTGTTTCCTCCATAGGCGGGGAGAGTCTGATACCCCGTGGAGAGAAGCTTCCCCTTCATCGCATACTCCCGCTTTGTTTCCGGGTCCAACCGGATGAACTCCACCTCTTTTCCCAGGTACTTCTCCAGTAATTTTGCCTGGTGGACGAGGTCGTATTGGTAGTTTTGCTCCAGCACGCGTACTGCGGCAGGGTCGGTCAGGCTTCGAAAGAACACGGATGTGGCGTCGATCGTCGAGGGGATATCGGCCAGGGCAAGGCGGCTCATTCCTTTGATCAATCGCATCACCCGCTCCTCCCGTATGAGCGAGAGGTTCTGGTTATAGATGGTCAGTTCGACCCCGGTGCGCTCCCCGGCGACCGATTCCTTCATCTGTTGCGCCCTACTGCCGGGTGTCGCCGAGAGAATTAGTGCGACCATGAAAAGAACTATGCGTTGTTTCATACAGCCCCCTGTGTTGGTTAATGAGTGTGATGAGGATTGAATAAGGCCGTCATTCTTCGTATTATCGCTTGTTATGGCATTCACCTTCTGCCCATCAATGTCATATACTCTTGAAAGGTAAATGAAGGCTCCTCTCTTTTTCCTGAATACCGATGCGAAGATCCTGGACCTGATAAGGCAAGGTAATGAAGAGGCACTGGTGATGCTCTATCATGCGAACCGGAAAATGATCATGGCCTTTGTGACCCGGAATAATGGCACTCCGGATGATGGTGAGGACCTGCTCCAGGAATCGCTTCTTGTCTTATGGGAGCGCGTGCGGGCAGGACGATTCGAATACTCGGCAAAACTGAGCACGTTCCTGTTCGGAACGGCCAGGAACATGTGGATGCGGCGGCTCGCGAAGAAGAGGCGGGAATCTCCCGCCAACCCTGACCTGGATTCCCATCCTGATGGGGGAGCCTCACTCCTGGAGAACCTCATAGAGAGCGAGGAGGCCGCGATGGTGCAGGAGGCACTGAAGAAGATCGGCGCCCCCTGCAGGCAGTTGCTGCTTCTCTTCTATTGGGAGGAATTGTCCATGGAGGAAATTGCCGGAAGAATGGGGTTCGCCAACGCGGATACCGTGAAATCGAAAAAGTACCAATGCAAGAAAGCTCTTGAACGGGTTTTGACGGGTGCGATGAAGGAGTGATCGAAACAACCATGCACGAAAGCCATCCACACTGGACATCCGATCCCGAACTCGTAGAGCGCTACGTGCTCAACCGCTTGGATTCGGCGGAGCGCTCGCGGCTTGCGGCCCATCTCCGGACATGCAGTGATTGCGCACGGGTGGTCCGGGCCGAGGATGTTCTCGTCGCGGGCATCCGGGCCCATGGTCGCGCCGGCATGAAAGCACGATTGAAAGAGAGGGTTGCCTTGGGAGGAGGGAGCGGGCTTTCATGGTACCAGCTTGTGGGGGCGGCCGCGGCTATCGTGGTCCTGCTCACGGTGGGTATCCACAACCGTTGGTTCATGGAGGGTGGAGTGGAACAACCTCCGGTGAGCTTTGAGCTGGCAGAGGAGGAGCCATTACCTTCTCAAGGGGAACGGGACGATGCGGACAAAAGTGATAAACAGATTTCCCCGGAGCGGAACAAGGGGGAGGCGGGGCCTCGCGCAAGTGGGTCCGTGGCGATGCCTTCGCCTGCGGAGCAGGATCCGGTGCAGCCTCAGATAAAGGATGAACGAGTCTCCCCGCCGTTGACCGGGCCCTCTAGACCACGGACCGCGTTCGAAGATTACTCTTTGTCGTCCAAGCCGGCTCCTTCCACCGTGACGACGCTCCGAAAGGACCCTGAGGTGTGGCTGGAGGGAAGGATCATCGAATCGCCGGTCCAATCGTCCCGGACTTTGGACTTGCGGGATCACGTATCCGTGGAATCAAAGTTGAAGGCACAGGCATCCGAGTTCGGGGCTTCAAAGCGGTCGGGGGATCGTGCGTGGATCATGAAACGTGGGGAGCAGGAGGGAGGGCTCCAAATTCTGCAGCGTTCTCTTTCTGATCTTCCACAAACCCGCCGGGCAAGCCAACGCATGGATCCGGAGAACGTGCCGGCTCTTCTCGAGCAAATTGACAGTCTTACGCAATTGACCCTCTTTCTTGATTCGCTCCTCCCTGAGTCCGATCTGGAACGTGCCGTTATCGAACAGGTGACGGAAGATTCCATTGTCATTGAAGTCGGCTCGCAGCGGATCGGCTACAAGATTCCGAATGGGGTCGCTGTTCCAATGCAACTCCGCCAAAAGAAGCGTTGAAAGTTGTAGGACCGGAGTCCCGTCCTACATTTTCTGCCAATGAGTGAAGACAAAACCTATTACCGCCGGCATTTGCCGCACTATCATCCGGAAGGAGCCACATTCCATGTCGTGTTCCGTCTTGCGGGCTCACTTCCGTTGTCCATCATCAGGGAATCACGACAAGAGAAGGAACGGCTGGAGCGGGAGTTGAAAACGATTAAGAACGCGAACGGTTTGAAACAACGGCAGAATGATATCCTAGAGTATGACCTCTTTGCATATTGCATCATGCCGAACCACGTACACG
>JBBEBV010000324.1:0-9075 GCA_040882165.1 Bacteroidota bacterium | reverse complement strand
TTGGAACTCCGACACTCAAACACAGATCTCGCAGTGGACGGGACTGCCTGCCCGCCATTCCCCGTCTTCCTTCAAAAGAGCCCTGTGAACAGCATCATGCTGCGCTGGTGAATTGCTGTTCATTGCATCTCACCCCCCCCTTCTCTACATTTCGGTTGGGGGATCCTGCTTGCCCCCCGTCGTTATCGATACCTTTTGAGAAAGGGAACCCTCTTGATGGACAGGCTGCGTGTGCTTCTTCTTGAGGACGACGCCAGGGATGCCCAGACCGTCGAAGAACTCTTCTCCCTCAACACCCTCCCCGCCACATTCCATCGGGTGCAATCCGAGGATGAATTCCGCAATGCCCTGCGGGATTTCAATCCCGATGTGATCCTTGCAGAGTATGCGCTTCCGGGTTTTCACGGGAGTCATGCCTTGAACCTTGCCCACGATCTTGTACCCGACACTCCGTTTATCTTCGTGACGGGAATCCTGGGAGAGGAGCGTGCGGTCGAGTCTCTGAAGCAAGGGGCGGCAGACTATGTGCTCAAGCGAAATCTGGCACGTCTCGTACCTTCTGCGCAACGGGCATTGGAACGGTCCCGGGAACGGAAACAGCAGAAACGTCTCGAAGCAGAGCTTCAGCGGAAAACGCATGACTTGAGTGAACGCGTCAAAGAAGTAGGATGTCTTTACTCTGTTTTCCAGGCGCTGGAAAATGGAGACCGTCCTCTCCACGACACGTTAAAGATCGTTGTCGATCTTCTTCCCGGGGGATTGCAGTTTCCCCTGGACGCGTGCGCAAAGATCTCCCTGGAAGCATACAGCGTCACGACAAACAATTTTCAGAAACCCCACGCTGCCATCGTGGCCCCGATTATCCTCCACGGTGTGCAGGCTGGGACCGTGGAAGTGGGATACCTGGCATCCCGTCCCGACGAATCCGATGACCCGTTCCTGTCCGAGGAGCGGGACCTGGTACACACGCTGGCTCGGCAGATTGGCGGGTGGTATGAGCGTCGGAAATCGACAGAAAGGTTACGCGCCGGCGAAGAGGAGTACCGGCTCTTGTTTGAGAGTAATCCTCTGTCGATGTATGTCTATGATGCGCAGACCCTGGAGTTCCTCGCGGTCAATGAATCTGCGACGCACACCTACGGGTACAGCCGCGAAGAGTTTCTTACGATGACGATCGGAGACATCCTGCCTGAGGGGGATATCGCGAAACTGGAAAAGTTTGTCAGGACGACTTCAGGGAAGTTCAGTTCATCGGGCGAGTGGCGTTTCAAGAGGAAGGATGGAAAAATCGTCGATGTCGAGATCGTTTCTCACACCATCGGATTTCCCGGAAGGGGGGCGAGGCTCGTTGTCGCAAACGATATCACAGAACGAAAAAAAGAACAAAGTGCTCAGCGTGAAGTCGAAGCACGCTTCACGGCCTTCATGGAATACCTCCCGGGTGTGGCATTCATCAAGGACAGCCATGGGAGATATCTCTATGTCAACAAGGTGATGGAGTCGATGCATCAGAGGCCGAAGGAGGGAATCCTTGGGCGAACTGACCGGGACCTGGTTCCCGAAAATAACGCGCGCGAGTTCGCACGGAACGACGCGGCAGTACGCCGCAAAAAGAAAGCTCTGGATGTTATCGAGTCGATCAACCGGCCAGCCGGACCCGAGGAATGGCTCATTGTGAAGTTCCCGATTGCGGGGGGAGAGAAGGGGGAGACCTGGTTGGGGGGTGTCGGTGTCAATGTGACCGAGCGGCGAAAGACTGAAAAAGCACTCGAAGAATCAGAACGACAGTACAGGGATACCATTGAATTATCACCGATCGGCATCTACCGGTCGAAGCCTGACGGTAGGATTGTCCTTGCCAACAGGGCATTGGCCCATGCCCTCGGTTATCGTTCCGAAGGAGCGTTGCTGGGGCGAAATCTGGGACGCGACGTCTGTTTCGGTCCAGCGGACCGGCGACGGCTTCTGAGAACTTACGCGAGGGAGCGTGCGTCATCGCAAGTGGAAGTACAATGGAAAAAGAAGAATGGCGCCCCTCTCTGGATCGAAATCGCGGCCCACACCGTCCGGGACGATAGAGGCAGATACATGTACTTCGAGGGGTTTGCTTCCGACATTACGGATCGAAAGCGGGAAGATGAGGAACGCCAACGCAGGATCAAGGAATTGAGCACCCTGAATCACGTGGGAGCGGCATGCAGCGTTGCTCTCCATGAAAACGCGCTGATTGAAACCGTCACTACGATCCTCGGGCGACATTTCCAACCGAGGAATTTCGGTTTCTTGCTTCTCGATCGGGAATCCGGTGTGCTTCACCACCACCCGTCGTTTGTGGTCTCCGGAACGCGGGTACAGAGGCGTGACATCCCATTCGGGGAGGGAGTACCGGGCCGGGTAACGAAAACCGGAAAGCCGCTTCGGCTCGCCGACGTCTCAAAGGTCAAAAGCACTATCCGGCTCGATCGAGACGTGCGTTCGGAGATTTGTGTCCCCCTCGTTGTCGGTACACGGGTCACCGGTGTGATTGACGCCGAGAGTGAACGGGGTGGGGCGTTCACCGAAGCAGATCAGCACCTTCTCCTCACCATTGCCGGCCAGGTGGGAGCCGTCCTCGAACGGCTGCGCTCCGCACAGGACTTGCGGCAATCAGAGCAGCAGTTGAGGAAGCTGGCAGCACGCTTCGATGCGGTGCGCGAAGGTGAGCGCATACGCATCGCGAGGGAGATTCATGACAACCTGGGCCAGTCGCTCACAGGACTCAAGATGGACGTCAGCTGGCTGGCCAAGCGGTTGACCACCAGGGAGAAATCGGAGAAAGTTCGCTTGATGTCGAAGCTCATCGACGCGACGATCAAATCCGTGCGACGGATCTCGACGGAGTTGCGTCCGGGAGTCCTGGACGATCTCGGCTTGTTCGCCGCCATCGAGTGGCAGGGGGAGGAATTCGCGGTAAGGACCGGCATCCCATGTAAAGTTCACGCCCCGCCTGTTGCGTTCGAACTCAACCCTCAGGCTACCACCGCGGCGTTTCGGATCTTTCAGGAAGCCCTGACCAACATTATCCGACACGCTCACGCAACGAAGGTCCAGGTGACACTGAAGAAACAGGCAGCGAGCCTGACGCTTGAGGTTGCCGACAACGGTCGCGGAGTTCTGGCGATCGATCTGAAAAGAAAAGAGTCTCTGGGGATCCTTGGCATGCGGGAGCGCGCCTCCATGGTGGGCGGTACTCTTTCGATCAGGCCGGGCAGGAAGAAAGGGACGGTTCTTACGGTTACGATTCCTCTCATGGAGCGGAAGCGGGGTCGCGGAAACGGTGTGAATATCCCATGATCCTGAACCTCCCCACCGCCGGAAAGGAAACCGGATGATCAGGATTGCCGTTGCAGATGACCATGCAGTCGTCAGATCCGGACTGAAGCAGATCCTGTCGGAAGAATCCGACTTTACCGTGACCGGAGAAGCCCGATCCGCGGAGGAACTGCTCGACCTTCTCAGCAATCGGGCCGTCGATGTCGCGGTTGTAGACATCTCGATGCCCGGGAGGAGCGGATTGGACGTCCTTGCGGATATCGCCAGAAGGTATCCTCTGGTACGAGTACTCGTCCTCAGTATGCACCCGGAAGACCAGTTTGCTACACGGGCCCTGAAGGCCGGAGCGGCAGGGTACCTGACGAAAGAAAGCGCGCCGGAGGAGCTTGTGCGTGCCGTTCGCAAGGTATACTCCGGTCGGAAATATGTCAGCTCGCACCTTGCCGAATCGCTTGCAGAGAAAGTCGCCGGCTCCGATCAGGGTTCCCTGCACGCATCGCTCTCCGAGCGTGAGTTCGAAGTCCTTCGTTATCTCGCCGGGGGAATGACGGTGGGCATGATTGCGACGCGCCTCTCACTCAACGTCAAGACGGTTTCCACCTACAAATCCCGGTTGCTTGGCAAATTAGGAATGAAATCCATTGCTGAATTGACCCGGTACGCCGTCGAACAGAAACTCATCGAGTAGTCCCATCCCGATCCATCCGGGTTGCGTCCTGGAAAACGGTTTTCGCCGTTACCCACCCCTCATCCCGAACTTCCTGCAGAGCTGTTCCACTTCTGACCATGAAGCGTGACCCCTCGCCCGGACTTGCGGTACGTTCAAGCCCGGATGAATCCAGTCCTTTTGTGAACGGGCTTCGCAGTGCCTTCACGCCCGCGTAGGAAACATCCTACAAGAGAATCCGGTGTATGCTGATACCTCCTCTTCCTCCTACTCACTACCTTGGGGGCATAGAAAACCCCTGGTAATCATTTTCAACCGGAGTCACGATGGCAAAACCTGAGGGCAAAACAAAAATGAAGATCTTCATCGCTGATGATTCACCAGTCGTTCGGGCACGCTTACTGACGATGCTCAGTGATTTTGATCAAATGGAGGTCGTTGGTCAGGCATCCACCGTTCAAGAGGCGAAAAACGGGATCGCGACGACACGTCCCGATGTTGTGATCCTCGACGTGCGCATGCCGGGAGGCACGGGTATCGATGTTCTTCACAGCCTCAAGAAGAAACATGGGCTTCCCGTGGTGATCATCTTCACGAACTTTCCGTACGATCAATACCGGTCGAGATGTTTCGAGGCGGGAGCGGATTACTTTTTCGATAAATCGACTGAGTTTGACCAGATGCTCGTTGTGTTCGAAAAGCTCGCTTCGAGAATTGGTCCCGGCCGATCGATCTGACGCCGCGGAATGCCCGAAAGCCGCATTAAGGGTCCATCGGTGGTTCTTCGGGTCAGAGACATCTTACGATGAACGACCGGTAGTATGAGCGATGTGTCGACATGGCACGCTGCAAACAGTGCACAAGACGCAGAGGAAACCATCATGAAGAAAAATGAAACTGTCAGGCGGAGCGTATCCCGACCAACTGCGGCAATTGGGCAGAACAGCCCAAAGTTCAAGGCTCTTTTTGAGCATTCCAACGATGCCATCCTGATCGCGGACGATGGTGGGCACTATGTCGATGCCAACCCTGCCGCGTGTGCGCTGTTCGGAATGGGGCGGGAAAAGCTCCTGGGAAAATCTGTCGCAGATTTCGTCCGACCCGAATTGACTGAAAATGTGAAAACAGCCTGGGAACAGTTCATCGTCGAGGGGAGGTCGGAGGGGGAATTTGAACTTCTGAGGCCGGATTGGACCGTGCGCTATTTACAATTTAAGGCCACAGCCAATATCCTGCCCGGCATGCACCTTTCTATCCTCCGGGATGCCACGGAGCAGAAGCTCTCCCAGAAGCTGATCCGAGAATCCGAAAGATTTGCCCACGCTGCCATAGACGCATTGAGCGCCCATATCTCGATCCTGGATCAGGAAGGATTCATCATTCATGTCAACCATGTGTGGGAGGAGTTTGCGCTCGAACAGTCCGGCTCGCTCACGGACAAAGCGATTGGTGCAAATTATCTCGGTGTGTGCGATGCCGTGGAAGGAGAGGATGGCGGGGAGGGACCGGTGGTGGCGCAGGGAATCAGGGATGTGATATCCGGTTCGCGGGAGGAGTTTACCATTGAGTATCCGTGTCATTCACCTTCCGAACAGAGATGGTTTGTCTGCAGGGTGACGAAATTCAAAGGCACCGGTCCCGTGAGAGTTGTCGTGGCTCATGAGAACATCACCGAACGGAAACTTGCTGAAGACCGGAGGAGGAAAAGCGAAGAACGGTACCGCGGCTTGATCGAGAACATGAGCGAAGTTTTCTACGTTGCCGATGGAGCCGGAAGGATCACCTACGCCAGCCCGAACCTGCACGAGTCGATCGGGTATGACGCGCATGAAGTTCTGGGTCGATCGTATCTTCGTTTCGTTCACCCCGACGACCGCCGCCGTGCAGTCGAATTCTATGCCGGGGCGGGTCGAGGGGATGCCATCGATGTCAAAATTGAGCTCCGTGCCGTCAGAAAGAACGGATCGGTGTTCTGGGTGGAGCCATCCACGAGGATTCTAAAGGATAAGCATGGAAAGGTACTGGAGTACCGGAACGTCGTTCGGGATGTCTCCGATCGCCGCTCGGCGTACGAAAAACTGGAGCAGGAACGGACGCTTTTGAGAACGATCATCGAGGCGATCCCCGATGAAATTGCGGTGAAGGACGATCAACGACGATTTATTCTTGCAAATAAAGCTAGTGTTCGTGCCCTGAAGCAATCGACGGAAGAGGATCTTCTCGGAAGAAGGGACGAAGACCTGATGAAATCCATCTTTGCCGATATGGGCCGGATTGAGGACGAATCCGTGCTGGCGAAAGCCAAGTCGATGATCAACAGGGTCGGTCTGACGCGACCGGCACCGGATGGGTCGGTTGGGCGATGCCTCCTGACCACCAAGATACCTCTCCTCGATCAAGGCTCGAAGGCGATCGGCCTCGTGGTCGTCAATAGAGACATTACGGAGCTCAGGCAAGCGGAGGTCAATCTGCGCAAGAAGAATGAACAGCTCGGCAATATCTCCGAGAACCTGGATCAGGTGTTCTGGTCGTTTGATACGGTGAAGCAGAAATACACGGACATCTCGCCGACGTTCGAGCGTATCTATGGCGTGGCGCCCCGGGAGTTGCTTGAGAATCCCGCGCTTTGGCTCGAGTTGGTGCATCCGGATGACAGGGGCACGGCGATGGACTTCGGTGGCGTCGAGTCCGGCACGCCGGTGATGCAGATCATGAGGATCATCCGCCGGAATGATGGCGCTGTCCGGTGGGTGCAAAACAGGATCAGGGGGGTGATGGAGGATGGTAAACTCGTCAGGATGGATGGTGTGCTGACGGATATCACCGAGCAAAGGCTTGCGGAGCTTGCCGTGATGGAAAGCGAGGCGAAATACAGGGAGCTTTTTGATGAAGCCCCGGTCGGCTTTCACGAAATCGACAGCGAGGGTCGAATCGTCAGGATCAACCAGACCCAGCTTTCCATGCTCGGTTACCGACGTGACGAGGTGATCGGTCGATTTCTCTGGGAGCTCATCCAGGACCCGGAGGCGAAGGCGAACATTCTTGCGAAGCTGAAGGGGTCGATGTCGATCCAGAGCGTGGAACGAACGGCCGTCAGAAAAAACGGTGAACATTTTCCCATTTTGATAGAACACAGTTATGTGATTGACGCAGCAGGGAAGATCGTCGGGTTGCGCGGCTCGTGGCAGGACATGACGGCAAGGACACGGGCAAGGGCGGCACTGGTGGAGAGCGAGAAGCGATTCCGCGCCCTGATTGAAAACAATTCAGACCTGATCGTGCTCGTGGATGAAAGCGGGAAGGTGAAGTACGCGAGTCCGGCCAATGAGCGGATTCTGGGCTTTACGGAGGCTGAAGTGGTAGGGAAGTCGGGTTTTGAGTTTATCCATCCTGAGGATTTGGCGGCAGTAAGCTCCATGTTTGAGCACCTGCGGGCCGTGCCAAGTGAAGTGGCGACGGCACAATTCAGGTCCCGGCACAAGAGCGGCGGATGGCGATGGCTGGAGTGCACAGGAAAAAACATGCTGGATGATCCTTCTATTCAAGCGGTTATTACCAACTCCCACGATATCACGAATCGCAGGCAAGCCCAGCAGGCGCTGGAACGGTCGGAGGAAAAATACCGTGAGTTTTTCGAAGAGGATCTGAGCGGGGCGTTCATCTCGTCGGTGGACGGCAAGTTGCTCGCGTGTAACCAGCAATATGCACACATCTTTGGATACGATTCGATCGAAGAGGTCCTCGCGGCACCCGCCTCACAGTCTTATGTTGAGAGCGGCGACCGGGAAAAATTTCTCGCCCTCGTGAAAGAAAACAAAAAGCTGGAAAACTATGAAGAGGATGCGAAAAAGAAAGACGGACGTCTCATTCACCTTGTTGAGAATATCATCGGCAAGTTCGATGAACAAGGGGAGCTTGTGGAGATCCGGGGATACATCATGGATATTACGCATCGTCGTCTGCTCGAGGAGCATTTGCGGCAGGCACAAAAAATGGAAAGTGTCGGGACGCTCGCCGGCGGGATCGCCCATGACTTCAACAACATCCTGGGCATCATCATGGGGTACGCGTCGATCATCGAACGGGTCCCGGGGCTCCCTGCGGGGGTCGGTCAGAGTCTTGAGACGATCAACAAGGCTGTCCATCGTGGTGCCGGAGTGGTGCGCCAACTGTTGACGTTTGCCCGCAAGGGCGATGTGAACGTTGAATCCATCGATGTCAACCACGTCGTTGAGGAACTGACCGGGATGCTGAGCGAAACCTTCCCCAGGTCGATCAACCTGTCGACACACCTCACGGATCACAAGCTGCGGATCCTTGCCGATCACACCCAGCTCGTACAGGCGATGCTGAACCTCTGTGTCAATGCCCGGGATGCCATGCCGAATGGAGGGACCTTGGCGATCGTGACGGATGTCAGGAGCGGAAACCTCCTCAAGCGGACAAACCAGGAGGCGTTGAGCGGCCCCTATGCTTACGTCGCAGTGACCGACACGGGTCATGGGATGAGTGAAGAGGTGAGGAAGCGGGTATTCGAGCCGTTCTTCACCACCAAGGCCACAGGGAAAGGTACCGGTCTCGGCATGGCAGTGGTGTACGGGATCGTGAATGCCTACAACGGTTTCATCGAGATCGAGAGCGTTGAGGGCAAAGGAACCACGTTCCACATGTATTTTCCGCTGCAGGGTGCGGATCACATCGTTGTGGAATCCGGCGTTGGTGAAGTGGGTGAACTACCAGGCGGGACAGAGACGATCCTCGTGGTGGAGGATGAAGAGGTGTTGGCCGATCTGCTTGAGAATATCCTGTCTTCGAGAGGTTATACCGTTCTGGTTGCACGGGACGGTGAAGCGGGGGTGAAGATGTTCCGCGAGCACATCGATTCCATCGACATCGTTCTCTCCGACCTTGGCCTTCCGAAGCTTGGCGGGTTTGAGGCATTCAAAGAAATGAAGCGGATGAAACCGCAGCTCAAAGTCATCTTCGCCAGCGGGTATCTCGAGCCGGCCACCCGAGAGGAGATGAAGAAGGAGGGGGGGAACCACTTTGTCCAGAAGCCCTACGTCGTCACCGATCTCCTCCAGCAACTCCGCCAG
>JBBEBV010000323.1:0-2251 GCA_040882165.1 Bacteroidota bacterium | reverse complement strand
GCCAGCACAGGAACAGGCCCGCAGCCATAATCCAGCCCTTCTTGATGCGGGGGGAGCAGTTCCAGGAGAGGTTCTGACAGCCGGGACAGAAACGCCCTATAGTCCTCATCTTCAGCGCCGTTCTGGTGCAGCTCGTATCTCGTGCGCTCAGCGTTCGCATCGGGAAAATACGAGGAGTGGATAAAGGTCGCATCACATCGAAAGCATCGAAAGTACATCACTGCTTCGACTAGCTGAAACTCGCCGGGCTCTCGTGCGAGGCAGACGGGGCAGATTTGGAGGCTCGTTTGCTCCGGATGGAAATTATTCATTTATTTGAAAGATAACGGTGACGAGAATGAAGTGCAAGAACCGACGATAGAAAGAAACGAACGATGAACCGTGAAGAAGCGGCAGAAATCAAAGAAGCGATCCTCGAGAAGGGTGTGTCGGAAGGCGTTCTGCTGAAGTTGCGAGCGCAGCTGATCCTTCTGCAGAATGCACTCGTGAACGTGGATCGGAAAGGATTTGGTGTGTGCACCCGATGTAGCGAGGAAATACCATGCGAGCGGCTTCTGGCCATGCCGTAGAGCGTGAAATGTGCTTAGGCCGTTTCTTATTGGCCACGGCCGTCAATCCGACAGCAAGGAATCACAATCACCCTATCCGCGCAACGTTTGCAGCAGGCGGGGTGGGATTTTTTGTTTTTAAGTCAAGACATTGTGCTTTCGGCTGGTGAAAATTGGAGCTATCTCTCACAACCGGATAAACAAAATGACGGGGCGCAAACGGTTATTTTGCGGTGGACCCGGTGGACTGTGGGGTGGGGGGCGATCTTAGAAAATCTGGAAAATATGGTTTGGACGAAATTGAAAGGCTGAGGCCTCACCTTACGCCGGAAAGCAGAGTCCTGATTATCGGTGCTCATGTTGGCACGCTGGCGATCCCCGTTTCGAAACTGTGCAGGGAGGTGGTCGCGCTTGAAGCAAATCCGAATACCTATGAACTTCTGGCAATGAATGTAAAGCTCAATTCAGTGTCGAATTGCAGGGTCATACAAATCGCGGCAAGTGACAAACAGGAAAGTCTTGAGTTTCTCATGAACAGAGCAAATTCAGGAGGGAGCAAAAGGGTTCCAAAGGTGCACAGATATTCGTATTACTATGATAAGCCCCAAAGCGTCTCTGTGAGGGCTGTTCGGCTTGACCAATTTCTGGAGGGCGAACGGTTCAACATCGCGGTCATAGACATAGAGGGATCGGAATACTTCGCCTTGAAAGGAATGACCAGGATCCTCTCCCAATGCGAATTATTCATCGTGGAATTCATGCCGCAGCACCTAAGAGAGGTCAGCGGCATTACGCCGGAGCAATTCATTTCAGTTATTGCACCTCATTTTTCCAGGCTAACGATACCCTCCAAGCAGCGAGTCGTCACTGCCGATGGATTTGTTGATCAATTACAGGCGATGTACGATCTTGATCAGGGACACGCCGGAATCCTGTTTGAAAAAATCTGACTGTTGGGAAACAAAGTGCTTTGTAACGCGGTCAAGACACAGACGTTGACACGGGCTCCTGCTGCCTGTAGCACGCTCCCTTCAGGTTTCTTTCCCAAATCTCAAGCCCTCAACCGTGCTGACTTCTATTCGTTTGCCCGCCTGGCTTATGGCGTCACTGAAGAGAATAGTGACTTGCCCCCCCAAAAAGTGATCCAGAGTCAAATGGGCGGCAACGCTATCAGATTACCAAATCCGGCTTTCGACAGTGTGTCCTGGTTCGGAAAGAATCGATCGAAGCTTACCTCCTTTTCAAACTCTGAGATGTTGAACGCTCGTCGAACCAACTCAAGTCCAATCTGCCGGCTTCTGTAGCACGGCAAGGGTTCTGAAAAGAAAATCCAGACATGTCCGCCGTTGCCGGAACGCGAGCGTTCAAGATATGCAACGAGCCCCGCGGTTTTGCACGCTTCTATGAAAGCAGTTGCTTCTCGCTTCCAAGTTTCTCCATCAAAATCGGCGGCCAGAAACCAGGATGTGTTCTCAGGAAGAATGGGATAAATGCCAATAACCTGCACGCCAAGAAGATGTTTTTTGACCACCTCACCCGTAAGGGGTAAAAGCCTCTTGTTTTCAAAATCCTTGAGAGAACCACCCCGGCGCTTGTAAGCCATGAACTCATCCCAGTTGAATTCATAGGCGGGACTGTAGCCGGATCGGCCATCCTTTTCCCACCGGCGTGCATACACATCCGTTCTGCCGCGAAAGAGGGAC
>JBBEBV010000322.1:0-2251 GCA_040882165.1 Bacteroidota bacterium | reverse complement strand
GCTCCGGCTCTCGTGATCATTCGGGAATTGCTTGCGCTCGGGGCCAAAGTCCATATTCACGATCCGATCGCCCTTCCGGCTGTCAGGAAACAGTTGGGGTCGACAGTTGACTATTTCGAGAACGCCTACGAAGCGTTGAAGGGCGCGGAGGCATGGATGGTCGTTACGGAATGGAATGAATTCCGCCGCCCGGATTTTGACCGCATCCTCAAACTGATGAAGCAGCCCGTGTTGTTCGATGGCCGGAATATCTATGACGCCAAAGAGATGAGGGACCGCGGGTTCAGCTATTATGGGATCGGGAGATAACGCATGAAAGTCTCCGTTGTGACCGGGGGGGCCGGATTCCTGGGATCGCACCTGTGCGACCGGTTGATCGCCGAAGGCTATGCCGTGGTCTGTATCGATAACCTCATTACAGGTAGCGAGGCGAATATTTCCCACCTTGCCGGGAACCCGAATTTCCGCTTCCTCCACCATGATGTGACGAACTATATCACGATCGACGGGCCGGTCGACTTCATCTTCCACTTTGCCTCTCCGGCGAGCCCCATCGACTACCTGAAACTTCCCATTCAGACCTTGAAGGTTGGGTCCCTCGGGACCCACAAGGCGCTTGGGCTCGCAAAAGCAAAAGGAGCCCGGTTCCTTCTTGCCTCCACCTCCGAGGTTTACGGTGATCCTCTGGTTCATCCGCAACCCGAGTCGTACTGGGGGAACGTGAACCCGGTGGGTCCGAGCGGTGTGTACGACGAGGCGAAACGATTCGCCGAAGCGATGACCATGGCCTATCACCGCTACCATGCGGTGGAGACGCGGATCGTTCGCATTTTTAACACATACGGCGAACGTATGAGAATCGAAGATGGACGCGCGATCCCGGCATTCATGTCGCAGGCCCTGCGCCGGGAAGACCTGACCGTATTCGGCGACGGAAGCCAGACGCGGAGTGTGTGCTACGTCTCAGACCTGATCGATGGCATCGTTCGCTTGATGATGTCCACCCACCCCGATCCTGTCAACATCGGCAACCCGGATGAGATTACCATGCTCGAGCTTGCGCGGGAGATCCTCTCGATCACCGGGAGCAAAAGCAAGATTGTCTTCAAACCTCTTCCGGAGGATGACCCCAAAGTGCGCCAACCGGATATCTCGAAAGCAAAATCCTTGCTTGGCTGGCAGCCCCTCATCGATCGGGAAGTCGGGTTACGAAGAACGATGGAATATTTTAAGAACTCTCTTCATCCCTAAAGGGCACAAAGAACAAACTCAAAAGAATTTTGTGATCTTTGTGTTTCTTGTGGCTCACAACAACAAGCATAAGTGTTTTTGAGATGGCTTCTCTCCATTTCCCCTCATCACAGAACTCCGTAAAATTACGATAAACTCCGAAATTTAGCTTGACAAGTTCCTGGAGATGTCGTATACTTGATCCGGCAGAGAGAGATTGAAGGGGCGACCTCGCATCAGATCCATCCGCATCGAAGATCCCTTTCGCTTCATTCTCGGAAGAAGCTTGCATCGGTCACTTTGAGGAGTCGGGTAACTGCATGAACTCCCTCATCGCGAAGAATATCGCGATGTACACGATTGTGGAGTTTGCGGCGAAGGGGTTTGGGTTTCTTGTGACCATCCACCTGGCAAACACACTCACCCCGCGGGACTTCGGCGTCCTGGGCTTTGCCTGGGGAGTCTACTCCTGTTTTGTCCTGATTGCCCAGGCAGGACTGCACAGCGTGGCGGAGCGGGAGGTGGCTCGCGGAGCCATCCCGATTCCCCGACTCTCCGGGACGATCTTTTCCCTCCGGACCTTGTTTTCCCTTTTCTCATTCTTGATCCTCGCGATGTTTGCCATCGGTCTGGGGTGGGGAGAGGATGTCCGGAGCATCCTCCTTCTTCAGGGTTGTTCCCTCCTGCTTGTCCCGTTTCAAGTCCATTATCTCCTTCGTGGATCAGGCCAGGTGAAACCATTGGTCGCCGGCCAGATTTGTCACAGCGGCTGTCTGTGCCTGCTGATCTGGATAGTCGTGGATGGCCCCAATGACCTTGCGTATGTTCCTCTTGCATTCCTCCTTGGAACCATCTCAGGCATCATTCCCCTCCTTGCCCGCTACCGCAAACTTGGTGGATCGTTCCAGCCGCTCGATATCCATTCTTTATCAAAAACTCTTCTCCCACCAGCCCTCATCGTGGGAAGTTCAGGGTTGATGATTCAGGTTTACTACTCCCTCGACACGGTCATGCTGGCTTT
>JBBEBV010000321.1:0-14457 GCA_040882165.1 Bacteroidota bacterium | reverse complement strand
GTCGATGGGTTCGGTACCCTCCGGCTGCCGGGCCACGAAGCTGCATGCCTGCGACTAGTGGCACGGGATATTGCGCCGGGAACGAACGACCTCAAGTTCCAATACCTGACACAGGAAGGTTTCATGTTTGAAGTCCGCTGCTGGACAGATCAACCGGATACCGGGATCGTTACGGCGTGGGCAACCAGACTTATTTTGAAGGAGAGCCTGGTTGGTGTCTCTGAGGGGGAGTTGCAGCCCGGTGATTTCGTGCTCTATCCGAATTATCCGAACCCATTCAACCCAACGACGAGACTTGCATTCTCGTTGTCCAAGCAGGCTAGGGCGGTGGTTCGCGTCTTTGATCTGTTCGGAAGAGAGGTGCGGACGTTGTTTGACGGGGAGGCGACGACAGGGAGGACGCATCAGGTTGTTTTTGATGGCGCAGGGTTGTCGTCCGGGGTGTACATCGTCAGGCTCGAATCGGAGGGACGTAGGGCAGTCCAAAAAATCACGCTCATGAAATGAACTCGGCGGGAGCGGTCGGGCTAAGCGATCGAACTGCTCAGGGCGCGACGAAACAGGTCGCGCCCCATTTTTTTGTCTTTTCAAGGTCGTTGTTTGGACAATGTATTTCCGGCAGGATGGAAGATGTGGCTATTCTTCTCTGTTTCTGAGCGGGTTTCACCGTGCCCCTTGCTTTTGAAGCGATTTTCCCCGAATTTGGAGACAAAATAGCCTCTGAAGGGCTTCTTTTGAGAGTGAAGGAAAGATTTGTATGAAAAAACGGTTCTCCCTTGGACTTGTTGCCGCTCTGATGATCATCAGCCTGTTTGCAGGAATGGGGATTAATAAACTCATCTCCGGCGACACCATGTACGATCAGGTGAACAAGTTCAGGGATATCCTGAGCCTTGCGGACAAGTATTATATTGAAAAGGTCGATACGCCGAAGCTGACGGAGGCGGCCATTCGCGGGATGCTCGATCAACTCGACCCGCATTCCGACTACCTCCCCCCCGTGACCTACACGCAGGTCGCTGAGGGATTCAGGGGAAAGTTCGAGGGTATTGGTATCGCCTTCCGCGTGCTGAACGACACCATCCTTGTCATGGAGACCATCGGTGGTGGCCCTTCCGCACGGATCGGAGTGCTTTCGAACGACCGGATTGTCCGGATCAATGACAGCTCCGCCGTTGGCTATTCGAACAACGATGTTATGTCCAGGCTGAAGGGACCCAAGGGGACGAGGGTCAAGATATCGATCAAGCGTCCGGGGAGCAAGGACCTCCTCGACTTTGTGATCGTCCGGGATGAAATTCTGCAGAACAGCGTCGATATCTCCATGATGGTAAGCGGTGAGATTGGTTATATCAGCGTCAACAAGTTTAATGAGCGGACCTCCGATGAAATGGGCAAGGCCCTTGCCGAGCTCAAGCGGCAGGGGATGAAACGACTGATTCTCGATCTGCGTTACAACCCCGGCGGATTCCTCGAAGAAGCCTTTCGTATGGCGGATCTGTTCCTCGATGGGGGTACGAAGGACAACCCGCGCAAGATCGTCTATACCAAGGCCCGGAGGTCTGAGTTCGACGACGCTTTTTTTGCCCAGACCGGTCAGGCGTATGAGAACCTTCCGTTGATCGTGATGATCACGAATTTTTCAGCCAGCGCCAGCGAGATTGTTGCCGGGGCGATTCAGGACTGGGACCGCGGCCTGGTGGTCGGGGAAACGAGCTTCGGCAAGGGCCTGGTGCAACGGCAATGGAAATTAGGAGACGATTCCGCTTTGCGATTGACGATTGCCAAGTATTACACGCCGAGCGGCCGGTTGATCCAGCGGGAGTATGCCGGAAAGGAAAAAACGGAGTACCAGCGTGAAGCGTTCGAGCGGGAGGAGGCGGAGGGGGAGAACCTCAATCATACCGTCGAGGGGGATTCATCGAAGCCGATCTTCCACACCAGCGGGGGCCGGGTGGTGTACGGCGGGGGGGGTATCACACCCGACTATGTTGTGAAGGGACAGCCCTTGACGCCGTTCACGCAGACCATCCTGCGGCGCGGGTTGGTGGAGCAGTTTGCGGTTTCCTTGCTCGATGCTGAGGGGTCTACCCTGCGATCGAAATACGCCGGCGATTTTTCCCTGTTCCGGGATTCATTCTCGATCAGCGATCCGATGATGAAGAACTTCCGATCTTCTCTCCAGAAGAGCGATGTGAAGATCGATGAGAAAGAGTATCAGACGGACCTTGTCTATCTTAAGCTTCGCCTCAAGGCGACCATCGCCAGAAGTTTCTGGGGGAACGAAGGATGGTATCCCTTGATGCTGACGGCCGACGCGCAGTTCCAAAAAGCACTGACGCTTTTTCCGGAAGCGGAGAAGATCGCGGGGCTGAATTAAGAACGCCATGAGACTTCTGAGTGGTATGCAGTTGCCCGGCCGGTGGCAAGGGATGATCGCGCTGACCCTGGTGGTATGCGGCTTGGTGATGATCCAGGGGGCTTCTCCCCTTTCCGGCTCTGTGGAGGGGATCGCTCAGTTTTCACCCGACGGTTCGGTTCTGCAGGTGGGGGAGGAACTGGAATACAAAGTCACCTACTCCTTCTTTAACCTGGGGACCATCCGGTTTCGCATCACCGACAAGTTCGATCGGAACGGTCGCACCGTTTATACGGCCCACTCTTGGATCGATTCGAACCCGAGCCTTCCGTTTGTTGATCTCCATATTCGATTCATCAGCGAGATCGATCAGGAGATGTTTTCCTACTCCTGGTTCGCAGACGACAGCACCAAGAGTGAGATTGTCTCGAGGTTCTTCTCGTTTGAGTATGACAGCAACAGGGTTATCGTCGAGCGGGCGCGGAGGAAGTTCGACGGGCCAAAAAACGTCGAAAAAGTCGATACGTTTGCGGTTACCGACAAGATCCAGGACGGGCTTTCGCTCTTCTTCTATGCCCGTGAACATGTCCGCCAGAAGAGAGAAATGGTCGTCCCAACGTTCATTGACAACAAACAGGTGAACACGATCATTAACTTTATGAACAAGCGGGAGGAGGAGGAGGTCGCGGCGGTTGAGTACCCCATCGACGTCGTGTATTTTGACGGGCGCATGGACTATGAAGGAGTGTTCGGATTAACCGGATATTTTGAAGGATGGTTCAGCAACGACTCGGCACGGGTCCCGATCATCGCCAAAATGAAGGTGATCCTGGGGAGCGTCAAGATTCAATTACGGAAATGGAATCGCAACGGCTGGCAGCCGCCGCGGTTCGAGAACGAAGGGTAACCTGTGCTTATCACGTACCGGGGGATCAAGCCCAAGGTGCACGAATCGGTGTTCATTGCCGACGGTGCAAAGATCATCGGAGATGTCGAGATCGGAAGCGGGAGCAGTGTCTGGTACAACACGGTCATCCGGGGTGATGTGAATACCATCCGCATCGGCGAACGGACGAACATCCAGGACAACAGCGTCCTGCACGTGACCCATAAAAAATACCCACTGGTGATCGGATCGAACGTGACCATCGGGCACGGTGCCGTGGTTCATGCTTGCACCGTGAAGGACTTCTGCCTGATCGGGATGGGGGCGATTGTGATGGATCACGCGACGGTAGGTCCCTATGCGATTGTTGCCGCGGGCTCGGTCGTGCTCGAACAATTTGAGGTGCCGGAAGGGACCTTGGTGGCGGGCGTCCCTGCACGCGTGCGACGCAAGCTGACGGAGGAGGAAAAACGAATGTTGGAGCAGTCGGCTCAAAACTACGTGGAGTATGTGAAGACCTATCGCACCTGATTGAAAGGGGAATTATGAAATTGAAGTTCTGGGGGGTTCGCGGATCAATCCCGACGCCCGGAAAACATACGGTTCGCTACGGCGGCAACACCCCCTGCCTTGAGCTTCGTCTTGACGACGACCAACTGATCATCTTCGATGCCGGGACAGGCATTCGCAGTTTCGGCGATGACCTGATCAACAAGGGTGAGTCCGTCAACGGATATCTTCTCATCACACACCCCCACTGGGACCACATCCAGGGGTTCCCCTTTTTCAAGCCCGCGTTTATCTCCGGGAACGAACTGACGATCATCGGTACGGAGCGGCCCGAGAAATCGCTCAGCGAGATCATAGCGGAGCAGATGAACCGCATCTACTTTCCCGTGCAGCTCCACGCGCTCAAGGCGAAGATCAACTTTAGGCCGATCCTCCAAGAAGGGGAGTTCAAGATTTACGATGCGACGGTCAAAACGCTCTATGTGAACCACCCCGGGTTTACCGTTGCATACCGGGTGGAATACCATGGCAAAACCCTCGTGTACGTCAGCGACAACGAACCCTACGACCGGGCTACCGCCGCCTCACTGGTGAATTTTGAAAGCATCGTGAAAGAAAAGTTCGATGCCGAAACAGGAGATCCCAACCAGCGCGTTTTCGATTTTTGCAGGGACGCGGATGTCCTCATCCACGATGCTACGTACACCCCCGAGGAGTACATCGATCGCGTCGGCTGGGGACACTCCCATTATCTTTTCACGCTCCGTGTCGCGGCGGAAGCAAACGTCAGGCGGCTCTACCTGTTCCACCACGACCAGAATCATGGCGACGACAAGGTGGACGATATCCTCAAGAAATGCAAGAAGGAAGTGAAGACGCGGGGCTACCGGTTTGAATGCGACGCGGCGATGGAAAACATGGTCATCAGCATCGAAACTTGACAATCACCCATGGCGTGGTTATATTTGTCTTAGCCATGGACCTCATGCTGAAGAAGGAGAAAATGAAGCCACCATCACCAGTGACTCCTGAATGAGACAACACGACATGACCATGGGTTTCGTCTTCACCCCGCACTGCTCGGCAGTACTCGCATCGTTCAGAAGCAGGCGGGGTTTTTTCATTCTCTCATGATCCAAGGAAGCTTGCTGTGAAGGAATTTCAGTTCAAAGCATCGGACATCCGGAAAATTGCCCAGGTTTTGAATGTGCCCGCGAAACATAAAGGGAGCAACTACCGGTTCGAGATCCAAAATACGGCGGATCACCGGAAGCTTGCGCTGGAGATTTACCCGGATATCCCCATCGGACATCGTTCAGGAAATTTGATTTCCATTTATACCCCCACGGCTCATCTTCAGCTTCATTTTTGTACCGGGTATGTGGTCAGTGCGCTCCTGGGCGAAATCACCTTTGTTTCGGAATCGAACGGAAAGTTGTCCGGTCTCACCGTGGAGCGCGAGGGGGGGTGTTCCCTCTATGCCCATGTCGACCGGGAGATCCTCTCGGGGGACTTCACAACGCTGGGGCCGGAGGTGATGATGTCCGGTATCGCTCTCTCTCTTACCGAGAACATTCTCCCGCAACCGGTCCGCAATGTACCCGGTCGCAGTGTCGCGCGGAAGGAGAAGCAGGAACGAAGAAGACGCTGACACGGTTGATCATCGAGGTGGTCAATGCCCACCCCCGGTTGCGTTTTTCGCGGGAGGAAACTTTTCGAACCGTTGCAAGCGTTCTACGGACGGAACACGGGGCGCCCCGCTCTCTCTCCATCGTGTTTGTCGGAAGCCGGAAAATCAGGAGCATCAACAAACGATTTCTGCGGCACGATGAGGTGACCGACGTGTTGTCGTTCCCTCTTCAGGATGGAATCGGGTTTGACGGCGAACTGTACATTAACCTCGATCGGGCGAAGGCGCAGGCGAAGGCCTACGGTGTCCGGTTCACGGAGGAGACACGTCGATTGCTGATTCACGGAACCCTGCACCTGGCGGGGTATGCCGACGGCACCCGGCGGGAACGGGCAACGATGACGGACCGGGAAGAGTACTATCTGAGGAAGAAACCGAGAACAACAAGGTAGGCTGCATGCACGAACGAATCGTGGAGATTATTATGTTCCTGGTCAATGAGCTGCGCTCGAGCAAGCAGCTCAGTGATGTCGATGTATCTTTCCTGACACAGAGCGGGTATACCCAGACGGAAATCTCGACAGCGTTCTCCTGGCTCTTCGAACGATTGTCCGTGGGCCAGCAGGTGGTGCATGGATCGGGCGAACTGAGCCAGTCCGTTCGTATCCTGCATGATGCTGAGAAACTTGTGATTCTGCCGGAGGCTTTCGGTTACTTGATCCAATGCAAGCAGCTGGGGCTGTTGACGAATGCAGATATGGAAGTCATCCTGGAAAGGATCATGGCCGCCGGATTTTCCTCGGTGGGGGTTGCGGAAATCAAGAGCTTCGTGGCCGGGATGTTGTTGGATGCCGATATGCCGCCGGGAACAACCGGGCGCATCTCGCTCAACAGTGATGATACAATTCATTAGCGTTGAAGGGGGATATGGGAAAGTCGTTAATTATAGTCGAATCACCGTCCAAGGCAAAAACGATCAATAAATACCTTGGCAAGGAGTACGTTGTCGAGGCCTCCGTCGGGCATATCAAAAACCTCCCGAAGAGCAAATTGGGGGTCGACGTCGAAAACGGATTTGGAGTAGTCTATGAGAACATCGAGGGAAAAGCCGATGTGATCGCGAAACTCCGGGACCGGGCGGGAAAGGCCGACACGATCTTCCTGGCAACCGACCCCGACCGTGAGGGAGAAGCGATTGCGGCGCACCTTGCCGACGAGATCAAGGATGTGAACAAGAAGGTCAAACGGGTGTTGTTCCACGAAATCACGGCGGCGGGCGTCCAGGAAGGCATGGCGCACCCGAAAAAGATCGACAAACATCTCGTTCTTTCCCAGCAGGCGCGGCGTGCGATGGATCGCATCGTGGGATACAAAGTGAGCCCGTTCGTCTGGAAAACGATGTACTATGGTCTCTCGGCCGGGAGGGTTCAGTCGGTGGCGCTTCGTCTCATTTGTGAGCGGGAGGATGCCATCCGGGCGTTTGTGCCGGTTGAGTATTGGTCGATCACAGGGGAGTTTCAAACGGTCCAAAGCGAACCATTCCTGGCCAAACTGATGAAGGTTGCCGGCGAGGAACCCCGGATCCCTGATGAGACGACGATGCAGGGGTACCTTGCCGATGTTCAGAAACAGCAATTCGAGATCAGCAGCGTCGAGCGCAAGCCCGTCAAACGCAATGCCCCCGCCCCGTTCATCACCAGCACCCTGCAGCAGGAAGCCGCCCGCCGGCTCCGGTTTTCTTCCAAGCGGACGATGATGCTTGCGCAGAAATTATATGAGGGCGTTGAGATGGGGGAGGAAGGTCCGACAGGCCTCATCACCTACATGCGTACCGATTCCACGCGGTTGAGCGCGGAGGCCGTCAGTCACGTTCGTGAGTATATCTTTGAAAACTACGGCAAAGAATATGTGCCGAAGGAAGCGCGGTTATTCAAGAAGGGAAAAGCCTCGCAGGACGCACACGAAGCCATCCGGCCGACTTCCATCAAGTACACGCCGAAGGTTGTGAAGAAGTATCTCGACAAAGATTTATACTTGCTGTACGAATTGATCTGGAATCGTTTTGTCGCCTGTCAAATGGCTCCTGCCGAGTTCGAACAACTCTCGGTCGATGTGTCCGGAGGCGATTACCTGTTCCGCGCGACCGATCAGTTGCCGAAGTTCCGGGGCTTTCTCCAGGTCTACGATGATATGGTGGAGGAGAACGGCGGCGACAAGGAGGATGAAGATCCGGTTTCCCGTCTCCCGGAGAATCTCGCCGCCGGGCAGAAAGCAAAGCTGACCAATATCCTGCCACGTCAACATTTTACCAAACCGCCCCCGCGCTACACGGAGAGCAGTCTTGTCAAGGAGTTGGAGTCCCTTGGGATCGGTCGGCCGAGCACGTACGCCATGATCGTCAGCACGGTGATCGACCGGAAGTACGTCGAGCATACGGAACGGAAACTCTATGCCACGGAACTGGGCATGCAGGTGAACCGGTTGCTCACGGAACACTTTCCCAACATCTTCAACGTCAAGTTCACGGCGAAGATGGAGGAGGAGCTCGATACGATCGCTTCGGGGGAACAGGCCTACGAGGATGTGATGCGGGATTTCTACGACCCGTTCATCCGCGCTCTCGAGAAGGTGGACAAACACGCGGCAAAGATCAAAAAGTCTCTGCAGCAGGATACGGACGAGGTTTGCGAGGTTTGCGGGAAGAAGATGATCATTAAGTGGGGGAGGAATGGGCGCTTCATGGCCTGTTCCGGATATCCGAATTGCAAGACCACGAAGCCGCTGGCGGAAGACGCGATCAAAACACAGCATCTTATCGGGATCAAGTGTGATCTCTGCGGCGGGGACATGACGGTGAAGTCGGGGCGTTTCGGCACATTCCTGGGGTGTTCCAATTACCCGACCTGCAAGAATACCAAACCGATCTCGATGGGAGTCAAATGTCCGAAGTGCAAGGAGGGGGAGCTGTTGGAGCGGAAAACGAAGAAAGGCAAACGCACGTTCTACGGATGCACCCGGTATCCGGATTGTGATTTTGCGTCGTGGGACAAGCCGGTGGATCAGCCTTGCACGGTGTGCGGTTCAACCTACCTTGTGGCGAAATATTCCCAAGCCAAAGGGGAATACCTGAAATGTCCTGAATGCAAAGAGGAATTCGTCAAAGAGGAAATGGCAGTCAGCGCCTGAGGACCGGGCGCGGTTTAATCCTTTCTTCGACCCCTGTTCGTATGCAGAATACTATTCGCGCGTTTCTGGAATACCTTGAAGCCGAGCGTCGTTATTCCCCCCATACGATCCGATCGTACGACCATGATCTCCAGCAATTTGTCTCTCACCTGAATGAGGAGGGCGTGGAGTCGCTTCAGTCCGTTGATAAGAAGCTGCTCCGCTCATACCTCGGCTCGCTTCTTGACCGGGAGTATTCCAAAACAAGCATTGCCCGAAAAACCGCCTCCCTGCGTTCCTTCTTTCGCTTTGCCAGGCGTCGGGGTTTCACACGGCTGAATCCAGCCATCACCCTTGTGAGTCCGAGGCGGGAAAAGCGCCTGCCGGTCTTTCTGGATGAACACACCGTCGAGTCGATGTTCCAACGATTGGATATATCGACGCCCGGGGGACGCAGAGATTCGGCGATCATGGAATTGTTCTATAGTACCGGTATCCGGCGAAGCGAGCTCGTCAATCTCAGGTTAACGGATCTCGACCTGGCCGGGAAGACGATCAAGGTCACCGGAAAGGGGAGCAAGCAACGGATCATTCCCCTGGGGAGCCAGGCGGCAACCGCGCTTCGAAACTACCTGGCCGACAGGACGGAACAAGTGAAGCGATCGGTGCGGCGGAGCGTTTTTGACATGCTGTTCCTGTCGGATGACGGCCGTGCGATCTCCGCCGACAAGGTCTTTACCATCGTCCAGCGCTGCATCGGAGCGGTTTCGGAGTGCCAAAAAAAATCGCCGCACGTTCTGCGCCACACCTTCGCGACGCACCTGTTGAACCGTGGAGCGGATCTTCGCGCCGTCAAGGAATTGCTGGGTCATGAAAGCCTCTCGACGACCCAGGTCTATACGCATGTCTCAACCGAGCAAATGAAAAAAGTGTACCGCCAGGCCCATCCAAAAGCGTAACCGATTCCGAAAGGTGATTTCCATGACTACGATCGTAACCTCGCGTCATTTCAAGGCGCACCCCTCGCTGGTGACCTATGCAGAAGAGGCTGTCGGAAAATTCGGGCGCTACTATGACGGGGTGATTCGCTGCGAAGTGATTCTCCGGTTTGAAAAATCCCGTAAGAGCCTCAAGATCGCCGAGGTGATCGCGTCCGTGTATCGTACCAGGTTGAAAGCCGAGGAACAGACCGAGGATTTTGAAAAGTCCATCGACGGAGCGGTGGGGAAAATTATTGTGCAACTGAAAAAATACAAAGCTAAACTCCGGGCGAAAGACCGGCAGAAGGTCCGCACCGTGCGCGAAAAAGCATAACAGGGATCCGTTATGACGATGGCATTGGATAATCTCAAGGAAACAAGGAAGCAGAGCATCACCGTCGGCTTTCTCCTCGAACGAAACAAGACGCGTCTGAAAATGGGAAGTGTGAACGGGGAGGTGGGATTTGACAAGGAGATCCACGACAAGAACATCCATCGCCCGGGGCTTGCCCTCGCGGGGTATACCGAGTTGTTCACCTTTGACCGCGTCCAGGTGGTCGGGAACACGGAAATCCGGTACCTCCAGCATTTGAGCCTTCCGGAACGAATTCATGCCTTTGAGAAAATCTGTCAATTTGATATGCCTTGTCTGATCGTAACGAACGACAATCAGCTGGACGACGAACTGATTCGCATCGCCACGGATCGGAATGTCGCCATCTTCCAGACACCGATCGAAACGACGAAGCTGGTGTATTTCATCAGCGATTTTCTGGACGACCAATTCTCACCGCAAACGGTCATCCACGGGTCGTTTATGGACGTTTACGGCATCGGAGTCGTTCTCATCGGTCGTTCCGGTATCGGCAAAAGTGAGATCGCCCTTGACCTTGTTGAGCGGGGTCACAGATTGGTAGCTGATGATGTTGTAATGATTACGCGGAAGGGAGAGGGGATCCTGATCGGTTCGGGCACGGATGTTGTTAAACACTTCATGGAGATCCGTGGATTGGGTTTGATCGATATCCGATCGATCTTTGGGATCAGGTCGATCCGCTTCCAGAAAAGGGTCGAGCTCATCGTCGAACTGCAGGAATGGAGCCAGAATCGGGAATATACGCGAACGGGTCTGGATCATGACAACACTGCCGTTCTGGGGGTTGAAATTCCCCACGTGAAGCTCCCCATATTCCCCGGGAAGAATATCACAGTAATTGTTGAGGTCATCGCCCTGGACTACCTCTTGAAACACTACGGTTTTGATGCGGCAAAGGAGTTCTCCAAGCGGTTGGATGCAGCGATTGCTGAGAAATCGAAGGGAAAGAGGGCGATTGACTACTTCGAACACGATTTTGAGTAGGTTTTTTCAACTCTTGCTTGACAAAACCTTAAATATTGTCTATTTTCGGTCAGCTTTTTTGAAGAAAGTACAAAGTTAGCGCGCCGTGGTTCTGTGGAAGAAGTTTGTAGAAGAAGGCTGTGGAAACACTCTTCGGAATCTCACAACGCATGGGGCACGAGTAAAATGAAACTTTACTATTTCTCAGCCCGGACCCTGACATTTGCGGAAGCCCGCTGGTTCAAGACGAAACTCACGACTCTCTCCGTGCTTCTTGGCATGATTTTGCTCGCGGGGCTCTTCGAGACGAACCAGGCTTTGGATGACGTGGTTGGTCTCGGTATATACCGCAATAGCGCGCTGAGGGCGGAAAATGTGCTTTTACAGAATCAAGTGAAGATGATCGCTTCGCGGCTCGAGTCGCTGCAGAAAACGCTCCTCGCCCTCAATGAACAGGGGAACGAACTACGGCTTTTTGCCGACCTTCCCCGGATCGATGAGGACACGCGGCGGGCCGGGGTCGGCGGCACAGATGAACGGATTGATTTCGGCGCGTCGCCGACCGTGAACGACCTCTTGAACGGGCTTCGTGCGACGGTCGACCGTGCGGAACGCGAACTGCGTCTTCAACAGGTGAGTTACGGTGAGGCGATGGGGGCATACAAGGAGAACACGGTGAAGTTTACCCACCTTCCGGCGATCAAGCCGATGGAGGGATATTACCGGATGCACGGGTTCGGCATGCGGAAGCATCCGATCTTCAATGTCGTGCGACCCCACGAAGGAATTGACATCGCGAACGATTCGGGAACGCCGATCTATGCGACGGGCAATGCGACCGTCAGTGTTGCAGGACGCACGCGGGCGGGATACGGTAACATGGTTATCCTGAATCATGGCTACGGGTATACCACGCTCTATGGTCACATGAGCAAAGTACTGGTGCGATCAGGACAAACGGTGAAGCGCGGCGACCTGATTGGGCGTTGCGGGAACACCGGCATTTCCACCAATTCCCATCTGCATTACGAGGTCCGGCTGAACGGTGTGCTGCAGAATCCGGTGGACTTCTTCTTCGACGATGTCGACTATCAGAAAATTAAGCAGCAACTCGCCCTCAACGAATGAGAATGATTCTGGGAGCTGTTCTTTCAATGGGTTCTGGTGCTGTTGACCAAGGAGTGTTGTGAACAATGATCTGGACATTGGAGTTGGCCTCATATCTCGACGATGCCCCATGGCCGGCGACAAAGGAAGAACTTATTGATTACGCAGTTCGCACCGGCGCTCCCCTGGAGGTTGTTCAAAACCTCGAAGAGTTGGAGGACAGCGACGAACCGTATGAGAGTATGGAGGAGATTTGGCCGGATTATCCTACCGATGAAGATTTCTTTTTTGAGGATGAAAAAGACTATTGATTGCACCGTGTGAAGGGCGGAGGGGAGAAGTATCATCCCGCCCGGGGTGTGCTGTTTCCTGGTAAACCCAGCATTTGTTGGCTGGGTTTTTTTGTTGTTCGACCTATGACCCGTTTCCGCTGCTACTTCCTCATCATCCTCTGTACAGGACCGCTCCTCGCGCAGGAATCGTTGCGTGAGTATGAGGTCGCGCGCATCTCTTTTGAGGGAAATGAGACCCTCCGCAGTGATGTCCTTCTCGGCGTGATGCAGACCCGCCCTACGCCCGCCGCTTTTTGGCAATTTCTCTATACCATCAGTGAGAAACTCGGTGATAAACCTGAGTACTTCGACCCTTTCGTCTTTGACGCGGATTTTGAACGGCTGAAGACGTACTATCAGGACCAGGGTTTTTTTCAATCCCGCCTCGATACCGGTATCGTCATGGACGCTGCCGGACAATCTGTCACGCTGACGGTCAGGGTACAGGAGGGGCCGCGCTCCGTGATCGACAGTATCCGCTATATCGGTTTCGACCATCTGCCGGCAGACATGGCAGAGGAGATCGAGCAGAATCCGATCGTCAAGGTGGGAGACCCGTTTATTATGGAACAGGTGGTTGCGGAACGGGGACGCCTGGTCAATGCGTTTTTCAATAACGGGTTTGTCCATGTCCGGGTCGACACGGTGGTGGGGCATCTGTACGAGTCGACGGGCAACATCTTCCTGATCTTCGCGTTCAGCCGGGGAAACCGGTTCACCTTCGGCGACGTGTCGGTCCGGCAGGATTCCACCGTTCGCGAGCAGGTGGAGGAAGAGGTGATCCTCCGACATCTCGATTTCCGGAAGGGGGATTTCTACAGCGAAGCAAAGAAGGTCGAAAGCGAGCGGAACCTCAATCGGCTGGGAGTGTTCGAAGCCTCGAGAGTTGAGCCGCTCGTGGATACGGCCGAGGACAGCCTTCTCGCAATTCCGATGCGGGTCTTTGCCCGCTCACGCCCCTTCCATGAACTTGTCCCGGAAATCGGCGTCAACGACGAAAACAACGCGTTCAATATCCAGGTGGGGTTGGGATATACCCACAGGAATTTCTATGGCGGCGCGAGGAATTTCTCAACCCGCCTGCGGCTTCAGGTGCAATCGATCCAGGATATGGAGTTCTCCAGAGTGTTTGGCGGAACCGGACTCAAGGACAGCACCGTCCTGGGAAGCGCCGAGCTTTCCATCCGGCTTGTCCAGCCTTACTTCTTCAACAACAAGACCACGCTGACGCCATCCGTTTCCTATCTCCTCGAAAAGAAGACCCCGGAGTACTACAACCCGATCTTCATCGGCAGGGTCAACGTGGCATCCCAGTTTGCCCAGTACACCTCCGGGTCGATCGAATGGAACCTGGAGCGGATCGCATTTGAGGTCGTTGATCCGGCAGCGCCGTTGCCGTCGTTTTCGGAAACCGCTATCGACCGGCGTCCCCAGTTCAACTCCATTTTGACATTTACCATCCAACGCGACAAACGAAACGACATCTTTAATCCTTCCTCCGGGTTTGTCCACTCCGCTTCGGTGGAAGAAGCCGGAATTCTCCCCTCCCTCTTTGGAGGTGTGTTTGGTTCCAATCTGCCGTATTCAACGTACTACAAACTCTCCGGGTCCCTTCAATGGTACTGGGATCCATCCGGCTACCGTGATATGATCTGGGCGCTCAGGGTTCGGGGTGGCTTTGCGGAATTGTACGGCAACTCTCCGGCCCCCGTCCCTATCACACGCCGGTTTTACGCCGGTGGGAGTGGAAGTGTGAGAGGGTGGAAGGCGAGAGACCTGGGGGCCGTAGTGAAGACCGATGAGGGAGGAACCGCGCTGGTTGAAGCAAATCTGGAGGCGCGGTGGAATCCCCTGAAGAATGCAGGAAGGTTCGCTTTTGTCGAGTTTAACAGGCTCTCCTTCGTTTTTTTCTATGATATCGGAAACGTATGGACCGATCTGATGCGCGTCCGGGCGTCCGAGGTGGCCATGGCTTCCGGCATCGGGATTCGCTATAATACTGTCGCCGGCCCCGTCCGCATTGACTTTGGGTTCAGAGTGTATGATCCTGCCGCGCCGCGTGAGCATCGGTGGATTACGCAGAAACGCTTCTTCAAGGAGACGCTGTCGAATCTCGTCCCTCATATCGGTATCGGACATTCCTTCTAGG
>JBBEBV010000320.1:0-2284 GCA_040882165.1 Bacteroidota bacterium | reverse complement strand
TTTCGATACAGACGCTCGCGTTCCTGGTGTTTTGGCAGGGGTGTTCCGAACGCTTTACCAACGAGCCCCTTGAGAACAAGGCACCCGAGACGTATCTTTCTCTCCAGCCGGACGTTTCGCTCCGCCGTACGAGCAGCCAGCAGCATATCCGGTGGTGGGGAGCGGACGAAGACGGTTTCGTCGTGGGATTCGTGTTTTCCTTCGACAGCCTGTCGTGGCAGTTCACCCCCCGCAATGACAGCATCTTTGCTCTCCGGTTGAATACCACGGACACGACCTATTCCTTCTTTGTTTCCGCGATTGATAACGGCGGCAACGGTCGTTACGATGCGAGCGGACCCTGGGGCGCTGAGCCGTACGTCGATCTCAATGCCAATGGCCGGTGGGATGAGGGGGAACCGTTTACGGATTTCGGGGCGGTCGATCCCACGCCTGCGACTCTTCGCTACCCGATCCAAAACACGCCCCCGGTGGTGTCATTCCTTCTGAGCGCCAACGTTCCCGATACCACCTATCCGATCGCCACGTTTCAGTGGAATGCGACGGATTTCGACGGCAACGGCACCATCGATTCGTTCTATATCGCTGTCGATGACACCCTCGCGGAGAATGCCTGGCAGACACTCCCCGGATCTTTCAATCGCGTCACCTTGATCCACAACAGGACGATCACTCCGGCCGATCCGATCACCTATCGGTCCGCGTCGCTGCCCGAAGGCTTGCATGTGTTCTACCTGAAAGCCAAGGATGTTGCCGGGGCGTTCAGTGCGACCATCCGCATGCCGGATGAAAATCGTACATGGTACGTGCGTCATCCGAAAGGCGATTTTCTCATCGTGGACGATTATTTGCCCTCCGATTTTTCCACCTCTTTCTATACGGCGATGTTCGATACGCTGATGGGGGGGAGGCTCGGATCCCGGGATGTTTGGGACATCAAGAAGGGGGCCACGGCGATCAAACGCGGGGACAATATGCCTCCGCTGATCAATCCGACGTTTACGGAATCGATCAAACTGTTCAAGTACATTTTCTGGTACTCCGATAATTCACCAAGTCTCGAAATTGCCCAATCCAGTCTACCGGAATTTGTGAAAGCAGGGGGGAAGGTTCTGTTCAGCGCAGGTCTGCCGGAAAATGTGAGCGGACAGGGGAGCCTGGTGGATTTCGCGCCCATTGAAAATGTCGAGCCAAGCTTCTTCACCAACCGGTTGAATGCCAGCGATACCGTCGAGACGTCGTCCGATCCGGCTTACCCGACGCTGGTACGGGACAATCTCGGGACGATCTACGCATTTCCCCGTGGTGTCATCCCCAAAGTGAACACGAGGGTGCTCTATCGCATGCAGGCGTCCCCGCGTTGGGCAGGTCAACCGATTATGGGTGTTAAGGATGCGGACCAACCCAGCTTTGTCATGCTCGCATTGATTCTTCACAGGTTTGGAACCCCGCCCGACAGCGCGGCGGCCCTGCTCCGGAAGGTATACAAGAATGAATTCGGGATTCCATAGTATGACTCTGCCACGTTTTCTCCTGATGGCGCTTACCCTGGTGATCGTTTGGGGTTCACCCGCGCTGTCGCAGGAGAGGGGGGTGATTCGCGGAGCAATCAGGGACGCGGGGACCAAAGAGGGACTTCCGTTGGTCAACGTCAAGATCAAGGGAACCTATTACGGCGCGGCAGCCGACCTGGATGGCAATTACGTCATTGCCAACATGGCTCCGGGAAGCTACACGCTGGAATTCACCATCCTTGGATACACGACCGTTCAGAGGACGGATGTCAAAGTCATTGCCGGGCAGGAAACAATTGTCAACCAGGATATGGCAGAAACGGTACTCTCGCTTGGAGAGGAGGTTGTGGTGGTGGGAGAGAAGCCCCTCTTCAACCTCGACGAGACCTCGAGTCGCCGTTCAGTGACCGCCGAGGATCTCCGTGCCACTCCCGTCGCGAATGTGAAGGACGTGGTGACGCAACAAGTCGGTGTGGTACAAACCGACAACGAAGTTCACATCCGGGGAGGACGCTCTCATGAAAATGCATACCTGCTGGATGGAGTGTCGGTCCAGGATCCGTTGGCGGGAACAGGGTTCGGTCTCCAGTTGAGCGCCGATGTGGTTGAAGAGATTGAGGTTATCACCGGGGGGTACAATGCAGAGTACGGTCAGGCAACCTCGGGTGTCGTCAACGTGTCCCTCAAGGAAGGGGGGGAGCGTTACCGGGGGGGTCTGGTGTACAGGACGGACAAACCTGGCGGATCGAAGGGCTTCCTTAATAGTTTCA
>JBBEBV010000319.1:0-2294 GCA_040882165.1 Bacteroidota bacterium | reverse complement strand
GGTCTTCTTAAACTCTTCCACTCCGTCCTTCCACGCGGCAACAATCTTCTCCGCATCCTCCCCGGCATCGATCCAAAGCCTCGTGTCCGGAGTCCCGGATAAGCGGTCAATAGAGCCGGCCCGCCACTGGAACTCACCCGGGTAGAGCCTCTTGAGGATTGAGAGCATGTGGATGGCTGTTCTGATCGGTTCAAACGCGTTCCGGTCCACCACGTTCACAAAGACGCCGCCACACGGGACCCCCTTGTGCTTCGGGTTCATCGCAGCGCCGGGAATCTCCCTGGGAACAAACTCGATCGGCTCGAAGCGCACACCCGGAAGGTTAAGGGAATTCAACTCTCCGGCCCACTGTGTTCCGTTGACGTATGGTGCACCGATATACTCGAAAGGCTTCTCCGTCCCCCGCCCCTCCGAAAGGTTCGTTCCTTCAAAAAAGCATGTTCCGGGGTACACCGTCGCACTCGCCAGGGTTGGGATGTTCGGTGAAGGCTTCATCCATTTCAATCCTGTCTCATCAAACCAAAGTGTCCTTTTCCACCCCTCCATCCGGATAACGGTCAGGTTTGCTTTGACCTTGTTCTTAAGCCAGCCTTCGGTGTTGAAAAGTGTGGCAAGCTCTCCCATCGTCAACCCATGTGCGATTGGGATCGGGTGTAATCCGACGAAGGATTTCAGCGAATCGAGACGGATAAATCCCTCCACCCACGTTCCCCGGATCGGATTGGGTCGGTCGAGAACGATATACGGGATGTTCTTCTCTGCCGCAGCTTCCATCGCATGGGACATGGTGCTTTCGTACGTATAGAACCGTGCCCCCACATCGAAAATATCGAACACCAGCACATCGACCCCCTGAAGCATTTCCGGAGTTGGTTTGTTGATGCGGCCGTACAGTGAGTAAACCTTGACGCCGGTCCGGGCATCGGTATCGTCCTGAATCTTCGCTCCGGCCGGGGCATCGCCCCGGATGCCATGCTCCGGACCGAACAGGGCAACCAGCTTTACCTCCGGATTCTGAGCCAGGGCATCCGCGAGGTGGCGGCCATCGGCAAGGATCGCCGAGTGGTTCGTCACGAGTCCAACGCGCTTACCTTGAATCAGGGAAAAGTGTTTTTGAAAAAGAAGGTCAGCTCCCGCCGTTACCTGGGCGCGTAAACTGAAGACGGCACAGATCATTATAGCGAGAAATCCTCGAATCAATCGTTTCATTGTCATTCCTCCTGATAAAACAAAAAAAAGCTGCATCGCAATGCAGCTTTCGGTTACAAGAGAGCCGGCCGGGCCAGCATCCAGGCGGCGATTGTCATGCCGTCCCATATTTCCCCCGAACGGATCTTTGCATCAATCTCCGCCGGGGTAAGCATTGTTTCTTCAAATTGCTCCGTGGCATCCGGGTCAACCGGTGTCCGCGTCAGCGATCGGGCGACATACACGCGGCAGATCTCGTTCGTCACGCCATTGTAGGGGTTGAACTTTCCCACCAACTGGAGGTCACCTGCTTTCAAACCTGCTTCTTCGGCAAGTTCCGAGGCCGCCGTCCTGATGTAGTCGCTCCCCGCCTTCACTCCCCCCGAAGGAAACTCCACGCTCTCTTCGTCGCATAAATACCGGTACTGCTTCACCATCAGGATCCTTCCGTCATCGAACACGGGAACGACCATGCTGGAGCCATTCGTGTGGACATAAAAATATTCCCCCACCTCCCCGCTCGGAAGCTCGAAGGTGTCCTGTCGGTACACCCACCAGGGGTTCTTGTACAGCTCCTTCTCACCCAACTTTTTCCATTTCGAGATAGCCATGCAGACATCAACCCTCAAATGAACCTTGAAACGACCGTGGATGGTAACGACTGTCTCACACCAGATCCGCCCCGGAGAAAAAGAACCCGATCTCGATCTTCCCATTCTCCTGGGAATCCGAGCCGTGGACGATGTTCTCCCCTTTGCTGTCGGCAAAGAGCTTCCGGATGGTCCCCTCGGCTGCTTCCTTCGGATCGGTCGCACCGATCAACGTCCGAAACTCGCCAACGCCATTCTCCCTCTCCAGCGCAATGGGAACACAGGGTCCGCTGGACATAAACTCCACCAGTTCATCGTAGAAGGGTCGACCTTTATGCACCGCATAAAACTCCCCAGCGGTTTCCCGCGTGAGGCGAAGTTGCCTCATTCCGAGGACCCTGAAACCGGCTTTTTGAATGCGGGCGATGACTTCTCCCTGAAGGTTCTTGCGGACGCAATCGGGTTTAAGAATTGCCAGCGTTCGTTCTACTGCCATTACAACGGTACTCCTTTCAA
>JBBEBV010000318.1:0-14808 GCA_040882165.1 Bacteroidota bacterium | reverse complement strand
CGCTTTTTGCGAAGGTAGGCCCCCGCCCTGCCGAGATGTTCGCCGAAATCCCGTTGGCTGCTAAACGGGATCCTGCCTGGCTGCCTGAGTTTTGTTCCGAATCCCGTCATGCTTTCGGTTGGGATTCTGTTTCTCCCCCGCGCGGTTGGTCGGGGCCCCCGCTAGTCGAGAAGGGCCCTTTCTGTTTTTTGGAGTAATGAGACAGCGTCAGAACCGGCGACATTCCGTACACATTCCGACTTATGACAAGTCATCTCGAAGAGGTCAACGAAGGGAGCGAGGTCAAAGTGAACTGTTTCGCCCGAAGATTGTGAGAAGCGATGACGGCGATTGCGGTGAATCAACCGACGCTATAAAAGTTCTTTTAGTCGAGAGGTGTGCTCGTGAATCGAACGAGAAGAAGAGAACGAGACGTACTCTCAAGTTGACTTTGCCTCGCGAATTCTCTATGTTTTTCTTCCAAGCTGGTTCCCGTCACCGATGGCTCCCGAGCTATCCAACCCGTCGCCGCAAGTGATTTCGACTCGTGAGCGCCTATCAATTGAGCGGATCAATCAGGGCGATGAGAAGGCCTTTGAAGAACTGGTTCGTGCGTATGCCGCCAGGTTGATTCGATTTGCCATCCACATCACCAGGTCGAATGAGGTTGCCAAAGACCTGGTGCAAGAGGTTTTCTGCCATGTTTGGGAGAACCGCTCGCGCTGGAAGCCAGAACACACTGTCTTATCCTATCTTTATGCGGCCACACGCAATCAGGCGATAGGCTATCTCCGCCACAAGCGATTTGAAACCCCGTGGAATGATGACGTCGAATTGATTGCGGAAGAAGTTCCTTCGGCTGATGAACAGGTCCATGCAACTGATTTTTCCAAGGCTGTTGAGGAAGCGATTGAGGATCTTCCGGACCGATGCCGCATCATCTTTCGACTCCATCGTGAGGATGGCCTGACGTACGAAGAAATTGGCTGTGCCCTGCAAATCTCCCAGAAGACAGTAAAAGCCCAGATATCCAGGGCGATGAAGATCCTCCGAATCAAGCTCTCTCATTTTCTTGTGCTCTTGCCCTTCTTGAATCTTCCCGATTAGCCTGTTTTTCCGCCAAACCCCACAAAGTCGCAGTAACAGCATCTATTCTCGCATGCTCTCGGCGAGGCGTCCTTGAGGTTTGTTCCGGAAGGATTTAGGCCTCTTTGATCTCTCGTGCGTACTTCATGTAGCGGGGCGATGAAGTGCCTTGCTCAGAGAACGAGTCACTTGGGGGAACATGGAAACTATGAATAACGACATCCCGTACGAGTTGCTCAGCCAATACTTCGCCGGAGAGTGCAGCCCGGAGGAAAAGCGACGAGTGGAAGATTGGATCCACGAGGATCCTGCTCATGAGCGGACAGTCGAGCAACTCCATAGAGTCTGGACCGAGGCAGGGAAACACCGCAACGTTATTGATGTCGATGCCTTCTGGCGGGGTGTTGAACTCAGAACGATCATGCGTCAGAAATCGCTCCTTGGTTCTCTTACCGGAAAGTATCGACGGGGTCCATCCACCTTCAATTATGTGCTCCGGATTGCTGCCGTTGTTATTTTGTCCGTGGCCATTCCCTACCTCGTTTATTGGATGAACCAGTCGGATGCATCGATTGCAACAGCAGCCTTGATGAGAGAGGTTTCCACCGGCAACGGTGAGCGGGCACAGTTTCGGTTCAGCGATGGAACGCTGGTTTGGCTGAATGTCGCGAGTACCATGCGATTTGCAGGATCATTCTCCGGCAACTCCCGGGAGGTGTATCTTGAAGGTGAAGCTTTCTTCGATGTGGCCCGCAACGAGTCGATGCCTTTTGTCGTGAACACTCAGACGGCAACTGTCGAAGTTTTGGGTACCGAGTTCGATGTGCACGCGCGGTCAGATGAAAAACAAATCGACGTGGTCGTGGCAGACGGAAGCGTGCTGCTTCGGAGGCGTGGGTCAGGATCGGCGGAAAACGTGGTTTTGACGAAGGGATTTCAGTCGAGCCTCACGGAGAACGGGGTCATTACCCCGGCGCGTCCGGTGAACGTGGAGAGCTATACAGGCTGGGTGAACGGGCGTCTGGTTTTCGATCGCAGGCCGATCGAACTTGCTCTCAAGGACCTCGAGCGATGGTACGGGCTGCGGTGTCGCCTTGAAGGAAACGGCTTGCGAGAGTCATTGAATCTCACTGCAACGTTTGAGAATGAGCCGCTTGAAGAAGTGCTGCATACGATCGCGGTGACAACGAATTTGATCGTCGAACAAAAAGGGAACGAGTTTGTTTTCTCCTCAAACAAGAAACGTTGAACGTGACGGAGAGGTTGACCGAAGGTACAGGCGAGCGGCCGACCGTGCAGAGGGCAGGTCATCGGTCAATCAACTAACCAACTACGAGTTCATCGGAGGGACCATCTTATGAAATCAAATTGGTGCCGTCCAGGGATCGGTTGTGTTTTTGCTGTCATTCTGGCTGCGACGCTCTCGTGGTCACAGGAGTCATATCCGACAAGGCGTGGGTATGCAGTGCAAGCGTCGAAATCGGTCGATTCACCGATGCAGAGGCGCGGCGCCAATGCGGCCGCGCCATTGCTCCAGCGCATCTCCATTCAGGTTGTTCAGCTGCCGTTGGAAGAGGTCCTGCGCGAGGTCGCTGCGCGCGGGAATGTCCGTATCTCGTACAGCAACAACGTCGTGCCCGTCCAACGTCGGGTAAGCATGAACCTCCCGGAAACGACCGTCGGGGAAGCGTTACTTGCCGCGCTGCAAGGGACGAATGTGGAGTTTTCGGTTCGCTCGTCGGGACAAATTGCCCTCGTTCAGAGGGAGAGGATGGAGCAAGAGACGGGGTCTATCATCGGCAAAGTATCCGATGCGAGGACGGGGATGCCATTACTGGGAGCTAACGTGTTCATTCAGGGCACAACCCTGGGAGCTGCTTCCGATTCTGAAGGTGACTACCTGATTGAACGCGTTCCCCCGGGGAATTATACACTGCAGGTCAGATTCCTGGGATACCGAAGGGCAACAAAAGAAGTGAGAATCGTAGTAGGGGAGCAATCAAAAAACGACTTTGCCCTGGAGCAAACGGCGTTGGATATGGACGAGGTGGTAGTCACAGGTACTTCGGCGGTCGCCGCTAAACGGGAGCAAGGCAGCTCCATTTCAACCGTCGGTGCCAGGGATCTTGAATTCGTCGCGGCGTCCTCGATTGACCGGGCCCTCTCTGGAAAATTTTCCGGGGCGCTCATTCAGCAAAACTCAGGCAACCCCGCGGGTGGGGTCACGGTTATCCTTCGCGGCTCGCATTCGGTGCTGGGGGATGTGACCCCTCTTTACATCATCGATGGTGTCATCGTGAACAACGATGCGACCCAGATCATCGATATTGGGGGTGACACTCAAAACCGGTTGGTCGATATCAACATGAACGATATCGATCGCATCGAAATCGTCAAAGGCGCGGCCGCCGCGGCATTGTATGGCTCCCGCGCCAATAATGGTGTGATACAGATGTTCACAAAGCAAGGGGTGTATGGCGAGCAACCACGCATCACGTTTGCGACGAGCATCGGAATGGATGTCGTGCGCAGGACGCTGGAGGTGAATACGTATCCTTTCGATGCAGACGGCAACCCCGTCAATCGTTATGATTGGCAGGACTATATTTTTCGCGATGCACTCGGAACGCAACAAAGCCTGTCAATCTCCGGCGGCGTTGCGCGCACCCGTTATTTCGTATCCGGATCATATCTGAATAACCAGGGTGTCGTCCGCGGATCTTCGTTTGAAAGATACGGTGCCCGTGCAAAAGTGGATCAGGACCTTGGGACGTGGGCAACTCTTACCGTCGGCGCCAACTATAGTCTGAGCAGAAGTCAGGATATTCCCAATGGCGGTCTGGGCTCGGATTATGGCTGTCTGACAAGTTTCCTCTATGGTCCAAACAGTATCGATCCCCGCCCTGATCCGACGACCGGTCAGTATCCGGGGGCCGCGGAAGGTGTGAACCAGAACAACCCAGTGGAGACAATCGACAAATTCAATTTTCGTCAGTGGACCGATCGTTTCATCGGGAATGCCAACCTGACCGTTTTTCTCCTCCCCGGCCTCAGCGTCGAATCGATCCTTGGTTACGATACGTACACTGGAAATGGGATCAGTTTCATTCCGATCGGCACGAATACGATCGGTGTTGCCAACGGATCGTCCCGGAGAGTCGTCCGGGAAGTGCGTCAGATGAACTGGGACGTGAACGTGCGTTATCAAACTCAATTGCATGAGTTCGTGAAATCGACAACCCTGTTGGGGGGCACGTACCAAACCCAAAATGTGTCCAGTCTGACGGGTTGGTCGACCGTGCTCAGCCCGATCGCTCAACTCGTCACAGCCGGAAGTACGCAGTCGATGGGTGAATTCCGCAGTGATCTGCTGATCGTCGGTTTCTTTGTTCAGCAAACATTGGGTATCGACAACCGGTATTTCTTGACAGCTGCTGGTCGCGTCGATGCAAGTTCTGTATTCGGAGAGAACGACCGATGGCAATTCTATCCCAAGGCGACCGGGTCTTACCTTCTTTCTGAAGAGGCATTCTGGAAAAACTTAGGTCTCACCGAATACGTTCCGACGTTCAAACTGCGAGCGTCATTTGGATATGGAGGTGGCCTGACCGCCATTGGATCATATGAGCGATACACGACATTCAGCCCGGTCTCATGGAGTAACTTGCCTGGCCTCAACCCAACGACACAGCTTGGCGCCGTGGACATCAAGCCGGAGCGCCAACGGGAGATTGAAGTCGGTACTGACCTCAGCCTCTTCAATGATCGCTTGGGCATTGAGTTCAGTTACTATACTCAACACACAACGGACCTCCTGCTGCAGCGCACGACGGCACCGACTTCGGGGTATTTGCGCCAGCTGCAGAATGTCGGTACGCTCGATAATGAAGGAGTTGAACTCCTTGTCCGTGGAGTGTTGGCACAGTATCGCGATTTTCGCTGGACGTCGACCCTCACCTATTCTGCCAATCGGAACAAAGTAGATGATATCGAAGGGGGGAGGCTCTATGTTCCCAATGGATGGAATGTGGCTGCGGCGATGAATGGTCAACCCCTGGGTGTGTTCTACGGGAGGGCTTATGAGCGTGAGGCCGATGGATCCATCAAGGTTGTGAATGGGATACCCCAAATGGCAGTCGCGACGAAGATCATCGGCGACCCGAACCCAGATTTCACGGCATCACTCATCAACGAGTTCGAGATCGCAGCGCGTTGGACCGCGAGAATCCAGCTCGATGCTATCTATGGAAACGATGTGCTCAACTGGACGAATCGTGTCGGGAATGCAAGCAACTATGGCGTTCTGAAGGGTTATGAGGCCGAGCTGAGAGGAGAAGTGCCGAAGGGTTACAACGATGCCATGTACAAGATCTTCGAACACTTCGTGGAAGACGGTTCTTTTCTCAAGGTTCGTGAATTAGCGTTGAGCTATTCTTTTGAGCCTGGAACGCTGGGATTTCGCAGTATGCGCATCAGCCTCATCGGTCGCAACCTGCTTTCGATTGACAACTACAGTGGATACGATCCAGAGGTGAACATCGGCGGCTCCCGAACCGGAATACGTTCGTTCGATTTCGCGGAGGTTCCCATTCCAAGTAGTTTCGTATTCAGTCTGAACTTTGCTTGGTGAACGATTCAACGTATCGGAGGTCTAGACTATGAGACGGAATCAACTACACATCCGGAATTCATGCGTCGTGGCCGGAATCATCCTGTTGCTGTTCAGTGCAACAGGGTGCGACATGGATTTCACGAATCCCAATGCCGCTTCGGAAGAGCAAGTGTTGACGACGAGAGAGGGTATTTCTGCTTACGCAGTCGGCCTGCAACAATATTATGCCACGAGTGCAATGTGGTATATCGTCCTGGCACCAGGGGTCACCAGCCGTGAAGTCGCCTGTGCCCGGTCGTTCAGCTGGCGGATCCTTCTGGAGGAGGGGGGACCGGGACTCACGACGGACAACGGTGAGGTGCTGGAACTCTGGGCACGGCTCTACCATGTTGTCGGTATGGCCGAAGGACTCACCGAAAACGCCCCGAAAGTAGGACTGCCGAGTGGCACCCAAAGTGGCATTTTGGCGTTGGCAAACCTGTTCAAGGCGATGTCATTGGGCTACATCGCCCAGGCGTGGGAGCAGGCTCCCGTTAATATCGAAAAGCGCAGCAAAGCTGAGTACAAGCCTCGACAAGAGGTATTCCTGGAATCCATTCGACTTCTCGATGAGGCCCTTCAACTTATCAACACGACCCCCCCATCTTCCGAATTCAACTCAAGTATCCTGGGAAGCGGATTTAACCTTACGAATACGATCCATGCTTATCGCGCGCGCTACAACCTCCTGGCAGGGCGTTATCAGGAGGCGCTCAATGCCGCCAACCTGGTAAACCTGACGGCAAAATCGGTGTTCAACTACACTGATAGAAGTACGAATCCAATCTACAATCAGGTGGTCATCAATAAGTACTATGCACCCTTGGACAACATGGGTGTGCCTGCCGCTGAAGCCGGTGATGGACGACTCGCGTTCTTTTTGAAGTCGGCAAACAAGCTCAGTGTGCCTAAGAACTATCCAATTGACGACATCAAGGGCTTCTTTGACGAAATCACGAAGCAGATTCCGGCTTACCTGCCCGGAGAAATGCGGCTCATCAAGGCAGAAGCTTACGTCCGACTTGGAAATCCGGCGGCCGCAATAGATGAAATAAATGCAATTCGCACAAAGACGATAGCTCAGGACCCTTTTGGAATCGGAGCATCCCTCCCCGCGTACAGCGGAGCAACCACAACGGCTGATTTGCTGACGGAGATCTATCGTCAGCGTTGTGCGGAACTGTACCTGACCGGCATGCGCTGGGAGGATAGCCGGCGATTTGGCCGTCCTGGTCCCAGTAGCGCAAGTCCCGAGCGCAATCGAGACTTTTACCCTTACCCGATGCAGGAGCGGAACAACAATCCTCATACACCGCCGGATCCAGGGATTTAGGCGAATGGTGAAAGTTGACATCGCGCGGCGTGCATTCGTGAGGGTGTTGGCACCGGCATTGCACAAATGTATGCGCTCCCCCTCTTAACCATGATCCCTCCTCATAAGGCCTGGTCGTGCGATCGGTCGGCAAGGGGTACTCATACTTGTTGCGCACCAGGTGTAAACCATTCCCGACCTATTCACATCATGCAAACTCACTGCCGACCGCGGAATGAGGACTCAAAACCTGCAATGTTCCATTCCGTGTGGTGCGTTTGAGAGAAGCCATTGGGCGCGTTCAAAACAGATGGAAGAAAGACATGACAATGAGAAGTAGAATTGCGGTCGTTCGATCGGGTATGGGCCTCCTGCTGATTGCCTTCCTGTATCTGAATTCATTGAGCCAATCGAAGGCGTACATTCCGGTACTCTGCTACCACGGCTTTACCGATGATAACAAGTCGGGGCGAGGAGAATCGTATGAGCGATTTGACGCCTTTCTGAATTACTTGTCGAACAAAGGCTACGAATCGTGTTTCCCCGATGACATCGTCACCGGAACAAAAGCAGCAAAGAAAAAGGTCATTTTCACTTTTGATGACGGTGGCAAGTCTCAAGTACGGGCCGCGGAATTGCTGGACAAATACGGTTTCAAGGGAATCTTCTTTGTTATTCCGGATCGGATCGCAGAAGCACATGACAGGTTCCTGACGAAGGGAGAGATTCAACAATTAGCCGATCAGGGGCATCTCATCGGTGTGCATGGATATCAGCACAAGTCCTTAGTTGACTCCGTGGAAGAGTTCGAACGATCACAAGAATACTCCAAATCCGTTCTGAAGATCGTCGTAGGAGAGAAACAGCGTGCAATGAGTGACTTTGCCTTTCCGTTCGGATACTATGATGATCGAGTCGTCGAACACTTGGACGACAATTACAGATACCTCCACACTGTTAATCCAGGTTATTGGGACGGAACTTCCATCCTGATTCCTCGCATCCTGATCGATAGCCATACCGAGATCAGTTTTTTCATCGACTACATAGAAGGCGCCACTGCATTCGAACCCATGGCATCCCTGATCACGCAAGATGGCACGACGAGTGATGTTGTTCAGTTCAGGCTGCACAACAAGATCAATCCGGCGAAAATGGCCTTGTTTTCCGTTTCGCGGGATACATCTGGAAAGACAAATATCAGTCACCCCTTGGGTGACAATCTGATGATACGAGACGGTGTGTTGAGGATAGACATGAAGAATCACTTGCGAAGGCACTATTCACCTGACAGACGAGTGATTTCATACGCTTTAGTCTCCAAGGAAGATGCAAAAATCAGGTTTTTGACCCTTGGGCATCTGCATTGGGTGACAGAATAATGACGGTAGAAGTGTGTCCCGTTGTCGTGAAGCCTGATTCGGAGTGACATCAATAAAGCAAGGAGAGCGAATCGTGAAAGCCTCATGGGCTCCAGTCGTTTTCTTTTCTTTGTCAATCGCCCTGATCGCGTTTGGTTGTGCTCAACCGGAACCCGCTACGCAGCCCATACGTCAGACCGTGCTCGTAGTTGACGATTTCGAGTCGCAGTACAATTGGCATGGGATGTGGTGGGAGGATCTCGAGAGCATCGGTGTGAAGGCGGCAGTCATTCACGCCGGTGAAGTGAATGCTGAACGGCTTTCCGGCGCGGACGTTGTGTTGTGGAATTGCGGCAATGACACGACGATGAGCGACCGGAGTCGAGCTCTCCTCGCCTCGTATCTTGACGGCGGCGGTCAGTTGCTCCTGGTCTCTCCGCGTTTGCCATCACAACTGTTCAAGGCGGGGGACCACTCCTGGTTGACCGGCCGGCTGGGTTGTGATTACGTCATGACGAATTCCTCTCTTACATGGAGCAGCACCTACCTCGGACTGAGCCTGGTCGGCAATGAACGGTCGATCCTGGAGGGGATTGAGTTCGGATTGACCTTCGGTTCTAAGGCTGACGTTGCTGCCGATAACCTGTCGCTGATTCATTCAGTCGATGAGCGGGCGATGCACTTGGTCCGCTTCAAGGAGGTCCCGGGCTATCTCGGTGTTGCGCGGGAGACGCCGAATGATCGGACAATCCTGCTGACATTTCCACTGGAAAGCGTCCAACCAGCGACCGCGCGACGGGCGATACTGGAACGGAGTCTACGATGGCTGACACGACCGCGTTATGAGGGACGAGGGGTCTGGATAGTCCGGACACGGTGGAGCTCGCCTGGGGCGATTGATACAATTGTGAACGCTTGCGCCGAGGCACACTTCAACTCGCTGTTTGTGCAGGTGCGGAGCAGGGGAGTCGCGTCCTACAAGTCTGCCACCGAACCTCGCTCACCACAACTCGCCAGCCAGCCTGAATCGTTTGATCCCCTCCAATATGTCATCGACCGGGCGCATGCCCGGGGACTCCAGGTACACGCATGGCTCAACGCGGGGCACACGTGGGAACGAGACAGCCTTCCAACTGATCCGAACCACATCCTGAATCGTCATCCCGAGTACGTTATGGTGGACCGGTCCGGAAAGTCGATGAGGGACTACACGCGTGAGGAGATGGCCACGCTGGCTGAGCCCGGCCTGTTCCTGTCTTTGGCCGCCCCCGAGGTACAGAAGTACTTGACCGGTGTCTATCTCGAAGTGGCAAAGAACTACGATGTCGATGGTATCCACTTCGATTTCATCCGTTATCCCGCGCGCGGAATCAAGGCGGACATTGACCCAGACTACAACCCGTTGGTCATCGCAGCGTTCGAATCCGAACATGGTTTCGATCCGCGCAGCGTCGAGATCGATTCGGAACGCTATCAGATCTGGCTCGAGTGGCAGCGGCAGCGCGTTGGCGAACTCGTGGACCGTATTAGTAAAGGAGTGCATGCGATACGTCCAGGAGTGAGGGTGTCGGCATCCGTTCTATCCAAGTATCACCTGGGACGTCATCAGGCATCGCAGGATTGGGTGGAGTGGTTGAGACAGCGGCGGCTCGACACTGTTTGCCTTATGTCGTACGGGGCGGACAATGATCTCGTCGTGCAGGAAGCGCTTTTGGCGCAAGAGAATCGACGGTCTGGCACGGTTTGGGTTGGGATGAGTGCTCGCGGTGACATCAACCACATCATCGATCGTATTGCCAAGGTGCGGCGCCATGTCAGTCCGGAGGGGATTTTGTTTTTCGCATGGGGCGGATTTGACAGTGACGAACTGAAGTTGCTTCGCACTCAATCTTTCGCTGCTCCGGCTGAAGTACCGCCGGTAAACCCAGAAGAGAGCCGTCAAGAATAGTCACCTAAACACAATTTGCCGGGCGCACAGCTCAGCGAGGCTTCACACCATCTCACCTGACTGAAAGGAAAGGAATCTCGCCTTGAAAGCAAGCAGATTTTTTCTCGCTGGTGTATTTTTGGGATTAGCACCTTCTTCTTCTGTTCTCCCACAGACTCGACCGGGGAATCAACTCGCAAACCGGACCGCGGTGGTTGTGGACGATTTCAAGTCGCATTTCAATTGGCAACAGATGTGGCTCGAGGATCTGAAGAGTCTCGGTGTAAAAGCTACGGTGAGTGCGGCGAGTGAGGTGAATGCTGATCAGCTGTCCAGCGTCGACGTTGTGTTGTGGAATTGTGGTAACGATACGATGATGAGCGACCAGAGCCGAACGCTCCTCGCTTCGTATCTTGACGGGGGTGGTCAGTTGCTCCTGATCTCTCCGCGCTTGCCTTTGCAACTGTTCACGGCGGGAGATCATTCCTGGTTGACGAAAAGGTTGGGGTGTGATTATGTGATGACAAACTCGACACTTACATGGAGCAGTACGTATTTGGGTCTCGGTCTCATCGGCACTCAGGGATCGATTCTGGAGGGGATTGAGTTCGGATTGACCTTCGGTCCGAAGGCTGAGGTCGCTGCCGATAACCTGTCGCTGATTCATACCGTTGATGAGCGGGCAATGCACGTCATACAGTTCAAGAAGGTTCCGGGGTATCTTGGTGTTGCGCGAGAAACGCCGACTGATCGAACGATGCTCTTGACGTTCCCGCTGGAGAGCGTGCAACCTGCCACGGCACGCCGGGCCATCTTGGAACGGAGTCTGAGATGGCTGACAAGACCCCGATATGAGGGGCGTGGTATCTGGATCGTACGGAACCGGTTAACCTCCCCAGTGGCTATTGATTCCATTGTGAATGCGTGTGCGGATGCGAACTTCAACACATTGTTCGTTCAAGTACGCGGCCGCGGAACGGCCTTTTACAAGTCTGCCACGGAGCCGCGGGCATCGGAGTTAGCCGGCCAACCTGAATCGTTTGATCCCCTTCAGCACTTCATCGATCGGGCACACGCCCGGGGACTCCAAGTGCATGCGTGGATGAATGCTGCTTACACGTGGGAATCGTTCGATCTCCCCACCGATCCGAAACACATCCTCAATCGCCATCCTGAGTATGTGATGGTGAACCGGACAGGCAAATCGATGATGGAGTACACCCGCGAGGAGTTTTCCGCCCTGGCTGAACGCGGCCGGTTTCTCTCAATTACTGCACCGGAGGTTCAAGACTATCTGACGAGTGTATATCTCGAGGTTGCCAGGAACTACAACGTGGACGGTATTCACTTCGACTACATTCGCTACCCTGCTCGCGGCATCAATCAGAGTTTTGATCCGGATTACAATCCGTTGGTTATCGCTGCGTTCAAGGCCACACATGGTTTTGATCCCCGGAATGTCGAAGTCGACTCAGCGCCTTTTCAGGTTTGGCTCGAGTGGCAACGGCAGCGGGTTGGTGAGCTCGTCGGTCGCATCACGGAAGGTGTGCACGCTCTGCGTCCGGGCGCGCGCGTCTCGGCGTCGGTGCTTTCGAAGTACCATCTTGGGCGCCATCAGGCTTTGCAGGATTGGGTCGATTGGCTCAGACGTCGGCGGTTAGACACTGTCTGTCTCATGTCTTACGGTGCGGACAATGATCTGGTCGTGCAAGAGGCGCTCTTGGCGCAAGAGAACCGCGGGGCCGGATCAGTCTGGATCGGGATGAGCGCCCGTGGGGAGATTGATCATATCATCGATCGCATTGCCAAGGTGCGGCGCCATGCCGCTCCCGAGGGGATCTTGTTCTTCGCCTGGGGCGGTTTCGACGCCGATGAACTGAAGAAGCTTCGCGCCATGCCTTTCGCAGCTCCGGCCGAAGTTCCCATGTTCGATTCAAAATAGGATAGCCGAAGAGGGAAATGGACAGAGAGTTGCCGAAAGTCACACTCAAAGAAGGTATTCAGAGAATCCGCTGTCAACAAGGAGGCAAGGAGAAAACACAATGAACGCAACCAGACTTTTTCTCGTATGCATGGTATCGCTGTTGATATATCCTGTTTCAGGCTTGGCACAGCGGAACATGGAAGTGCACTATGCTTACAGGCCAAGGGCATTCGACGACTTCGCCAGGCATGTGGACCAGGTGACCTTGGTTTCACCTGAGACTGTCGTTGATGAAAATGGACTCGACGTGAGCAGGCTCCAACCAGAATTGCTGAAGCTTGCAAAGCAACACAATGTCAAAGTCATGCCTCAGATAAAGAACCGTGGATTTTCACAACAAACGGTCCACTACATCCTTACGGATGAAAAAGCCCGCAATCGGACGATTAAGTCCATGGTGGATCTCTGCAAGCAGCACGGACTTTGGGGTATGCAGGTTGATTTCGAGAATGTTCATGTAACTGACAAAGATGCCCTTACGAGATTCTATCGCGATGCGGCAGCAGCTCTGCGAAAAGAGGGGTACAGGATCAGCATTGCTGTTGTCCATCGTGCCGAAGAATCACCCGGACCAAACTCCTACACACAGTGGATGATGGAGAATTGGCGGGGGGCGTTCGACCTCAAAGCGTTGGGTGAAATCGGTGACTTCATGAAGATCATGTCCTACGCACAGCATACCCGCAGAACAACTCCAGGACCTTCCCAAGGCCTTCCCTGGGTTGAACAAGTGCTTCAATACTTTCTCAGGTTCGTTCCCCCTGAGAAGTTGAGCCTTGGAATCACGACGAGCGGATCCCACTACTTCACGCTCGCGGATACTGCGAGGTATTATCTGAATGCCCGTTCCTTCAGCGGGGGTATTTCAGTCCATGTTGCGGATTCACTGATAAAGTTTTACCGTGCCGATCCGTTGCGGTGGGATGACAGACAAAAGGTCTTCTACGGCTATTTCGAGAATGGTGGGGTATTTGAGTGGATCTTCATCGATAATGAAGTCCGTAGTTTTGATGCGAAGCTCGATTTGGTCAGGAAGTACAAACTGAGAGGAATCAACAATTGGTTTTCGGGGAATGACGATCAAAGAATCTGGGACAGCATGCGAGATTTCAGGTGGTAGTGATCTGGTGACAGTTCAGTTGAAGGCTGATCCATTTCATTCGGTCTCCTGAGAATCTGAAAAAGCCTCAATTCAAGACGGCGAGATGGGAGCCAATATGGCAGAACTACTGGTTCCGGAGAGGTCAAAACGACTTGTCTCTTTGGACGTTTTCAGGGGGATAACCATCGCCTCCATGATACTGGTGAACAATACCACGGGGAGAACACATCCACAGCTTACGCACATACAGTGGCATGGTTGGCACCTCACGGACCTGATATTTCCATTTTTCCTGTTCATTGTCGGTGTCGCCATTGTGTATTCGCTTGCAAAACAATCAGAAATCGGCGTGTCCCGGAAAGACATATACACGAAAATCCTGACAAGGGCCGGTCTCTTGATTGCTCTCGGGCTCCTCATCAATCTCCCCGGGCATGATCTTTCTGACATCAGAATTCCAGGCGTATTACAGCGTATCGCAATCTGCTACGTCATCGTCGCGGTGCTGGTTCTCAACACGAGCATGAAATGGCAGGCCTATGCTTCGATTGGCATCCTCGTCCTCTATTGGTTGGTGATAGTGTTAGTCCCTGTACCGGGATATGGAGCGGGAGTATTGGATCATGAAGGGAACTTGCCGGGATACATTGACGGCATCGTGCTGAAAGGTCACACGTGGGAAAAGTCCGGATTTGATCCCCAAGGGATCCTCAGCACGATTCCTTCCATCTCCAATGTGTTGTTTGGCGCACTCACCGGACACTGGCTGATGAGTAAGAGGATCGAATCGGAGAAAGTTGTTGGCCTGTTCGTTCTGGGGAACCTTGCTTTGGTCGCGAGCTTTGTGCTTGAAATCTGGATCCCGTTCAACAAGAAGTTGGGCACACCTCCGTTCACCATTTTCATTGCAGGGATGGCATTGCTCTTTCTCGGGATGTGTTACTGGTTCATCGATGTAAAGGGATATAAGAAGTGGAGCACATTCTTTCTTGTCTTCGGCAAGAACGCGATTGCTGTCTACTTTCTTTCTACGATACTCGCGAATATCCTGGTTACGGTGCGGATCGCTCAGCAGGACGGAACTTCTTTATCTCTCCCAAGATTCTTGTCGCACACCCTCCTCGCGCCCTGGGCTGGAACGATAGGGGCGAATCTGCTGTATGCGATGCTCTATGTGCTCTTGTGGTTCGGACCGATGTACATCTTGTATAAGAAGAAGATTTTCATAAAGGTCTAGGGTCTCGGTCGTCAAGGCTCGACAGAAATGAGGCAACAGATCGTGTAGGGAGGGATCAGACTTTCTATCGTATCCATCTCCAGCCCTCCAAAGCCCCGTAAGGGGCGGTGGCGGACCCCCGCTACGAAGGCGTCTCAGGCAACTGGGACGCCTTTTGCGTTTCCAGCTA
>JBBEBV010000317.1:0-2302 GCA_040882165.1 Bacteroidota bacterium | reverse complement strand
GCCCCGAATCAAGGTTCCAAGGAGTGGATCGCTTGCGCGATCTTTCGTAGTACTCCTCTGGCTGGGATGACGGTGTTTCCTTGGATAGATGCGCGGGCTTACAGCGAGCTTTTCATCAGCTTTGAGATTTTTTCACGGTAGGTTCGACTGAGATTCAATTGCGTGCCGTTCCGGAGGATGACCACGTAATCCCCATAGAACATCGGCTGCATTTCTTTGATCCTGTCGATGTTGACGATCGTGGAGCGGTGAATGCGGAGGAAACGGGAGGGATCGAGTTTCGATTCAAGCTCCGTGATCCGTTCCCGGATGATATGCTCAGTGGTGTTGATATGAATTTTAACGTAGTCCCCTGCAGCCTCAATCCAGTCGATCTCCTCCGTCCTCAGGAAAAAGATTTTTCCCCCCGTTTTGACCACCAGGCGTTCGAGTTTCCGGTCCTTTGATTTGAGCTCCTCGAGCAGGGATTTGAGGTGCTTATCCGATCCGTTGATGCGTTTTGATTCGAGCCTCTTCCGGGCGCGATCCAGCGCCTGCGTGAACCGCTCGGCATCGACCGGCTTCAGCAGATAGTCGACGGCATGGATGTCGAAAGCGCGGAGCGCATACTGGTCGTACGCCGTGACAAAAATGACGGTCGGGATCCGTTTCGGGTCGAGCGACTCCAGGACCTGAAAGCCGTCAATCTCGGGCATCTGCACATCAAGAAACACGACATCCGGTTGCTTTGCTTCGATCGCTTCAATAGCCTCTTCACCGTTCGCACAGACACCAATAACGTTGAAGTCGCGTGCGACCTGAAGGAGCGTGATGATTCCTTCGCGCGCGAGCGGCTCATCGTCCACAACGAGGGTTTTAATGAGTTGCATAAGGTGTGAGGCTTGTGCCTGCTCCTTCCTCGATGGGTTGGTACGGGATCTCCAGCGTGGCGATGAGTCCTCCTTCTTCGGCGTTGGAGAGTACGAACCGGTAGGCGGTTCCATACAGCTGCTGCAGGCGGGCGCGGGTGTTGGAAAGCCCGACCCCCTCCTTGACTTCGTCCAGTCCCTTCCTCAATCCCTTGCCGTTATCGCGCACCTGCACATGCAGGGTGCCGTTCATCCGTACCGCCGTGATGGCAACCCTGCCGGGCCCGGAGCGTTTCGCCACCCCGTGTTCGATGGCGTTCTCCACCAGCGGTTGGAGGATCAGGTTTGGAACTTTGGCGTCGAGCACGGAATCCTCCACCTTCATCGAAACCGATAAGCGATCGCCGAAACGGGTTTGTTGGATTTTGATATACCGGTCGAGAAACTCCATCTCCTGCCTCAGGGACACTTCCTGGATCCCTGCCTGGTCCAGCGACATCCGGAGAAGTTCCGCAAGACGCGTCAGCATTTTTTGTGCGGCTTCGGGGTTCTTCTTGATCAGGACAGAAATGGGGTTCATCGTATTAAAGAGGAAGTGAGGGTGCAGTTGCATCTTCAGTGCTTGGAGCTGTGCCTGGGCCAGTTTCGTCTCAAGCTGGGAGCTCCGGAGCTCCCCTTCACGGTATTTCTTATACGCAGTGAAGGTCAGAGAGGTAAGCACGATGAACCAATACATCATAACGCCGTAATCAAAATCGAGATACGAGGAGGTCAGCATTTTTCCCCATTCGAGATTCTCGACTCGAAATACGTATTTGGCACGGAGCAGCTCGGAGGCGACCCGCGCACAGTAGGCAACGATGAGACTGAGAGCGATATGGAAGGCGACATGAGGAACCAGTCTCCTTCCTTCAAAAGAGAACCGTTTGGTGAGGCCAATGACCACGGGTGTCAGTGCCGCCCAGAGATAGCAGTATCCCAGCCCCCAAATGAGCGCCCGCCACAATTCAATCTCCCATCGCCCCGTCATGGCTGTCTTCAACTGGGTGCTGAAGAGGATACCGTTCAACGTCCAGGCGATCAGGACCAGGAGGATAACGTTGCGACGGTTATTGAGAAGGTCCAGGTTCATAGAATCCTCTATATTGGGGATTTGAAAGCAGAATAGCAAGATCGGGGCGGGTGCTCATCTTTTGGCACCCAGTTCTCTGATCTACCCGATTTCGTTGAGCATCATTCCTCCATCAGTCTCATTATGGTTCACAGATATCATTGTGATACAGGGGTGAGTCCGATATTGTCGTTTTTCGTCGATTTTCGGCTGTTTATGGCTGGCACGTGCTTTGAATATATACTATCCAGAACAATGAAAAACCAACTCAACACCAATTCAATCTTACAGGAGCTTACAATGAAAAAGTCACTCGCAGTCCTCGCCATCGCAATCCTGAGTT
>JBBEBV010000316.1:0-2318 GCA_040882165.1 Bacteroidota bacterium | reverse complement strand
GGTTTCGACCGTTCGGCCATCGTTTCCTCCCCTTCCATCCACAATGGGGTTGTCACCGTCGGCGGACGCGATGGATTCCTATATGCTCTCTCACTGAAAGATGGAAAGGAGAGGTGGAGATTCAACCACGATATCTCATGGGTCCTTACCTCTCCCGCCATCAGCAACGGTCTGGCCTTCGCTGGGAGCTCTGACGGTCGGTTTGTTCACGCCGTGGATCATCAGACAGGCAAAGAGGTGTGGAGATTCAAGACAAGGGGACCTGTCTGGGGCTCGCCCACCGTTTGCGGAGACGTCGTTTATTTTGGTGACTACGACGGATATCTTTACTCCGTGGAGAGCAAAACGGGAAAGGAACTCAGCCGGTTCAAAACAGGACACTTGATTCATTCCACCCCGGTCCCGGTGGACGGAATGGTACTGATCGGGAGTGATGATGGTTATCTTTATGCACTGGGGGGGACCAACCGTTCGGTTTCCGCAAACCCGCGACAACCAAGAAAAGCTGTCTTCTGGGAAGCGCTTGCCGGAAATCCCTGGTTCACGTTCGGCGTGGGTGAATGGGTGCGTGACTACTTCAAAGTTAACGGCTATGAAGTGATTGACTCAAAAGGACTGAATGACTTTTTGAAGAAACAGTCCGATGAAGGGGGATCCAGTGTTGTGGTCTTTGCCAACAATCGTTTCCCCCACTTTCTCGCCAACGATACGACCACCGGCAACCCGGTTCGCCGGTACCTTGATGCCGGCGGGAAGGTGGTTCTTCTGGGTAATAATCCGGTTGCCTACATTCGCGATACGTCGGGACAGATCCAGGACATCGACTTCTCACGTGTCGCGCGGGTCTTTGGCGTCAACTACTCCGGAAAACAGACCGATGCGATCGGCGGTTGGTTCAGCGCCCATACCACTCCCGAAGGAACACGGTGGGGACTTAAAGGATGGTGGATGGGAATGAGTTCCGTCGAAACGCGCGAGGTGACGACAGTTCTCGCCCGGGACGAGGACGGAAGAGCGGCGGCGTGGGTGAAGAACTTCGGTGGCCCGGAGGGTACAGGTTTGGTACAACTCTGGATTCGACGAAATGGTCCTTCGGATCTTTCAGATGTGTTGTCGGTCGCGGAGTACGGCTTGCGGGGAAGATAACCACGGATGGCGCACCGATGAACACCGAAAAATCACAATCGTCTTTTTCCGCGTCCATCCGTGGTGAAAATGCTGGGCTGCTACCGCAAGAACGCATCGGACAAGCCGCCGTCCACCGCCAGGATCTGGCCGGTGGTCTTGTTCAGCCGATCGCTCAGCAACAGGAACACCGCTTCGGCCTGATCGGCGGTCGTGATCGGCTGGCGGGTCAATGTGCGTTCCGCATAGAACTGGGCAAGCTTGGTTCGCAATAATTCGTCCGAATCGCTTTCCGAATAAAGGATCTTGTATTTTGCAAGCGAAGCGATAACACGATCGCGAGGAAACATCGAACTCCCCTCAACCACCGTGGCGGGGGCGACTCCGTTTACCCTGACCAGCGGTGCCAGCTCGATCGCCAGCTCCCGCACAAGATGGTTCGCGGCCGCCTTGCTGGTATCGTAGGCAACACTCCCTCTCTTCGCAACAACGGCGTTCGCACTGGTGGTCAGCACAAGACTGGCAGGAAGCGCCTGTTCGCGCCAGAGTTTTCCCGCTTCGTCCGCTACAAAGTAGGCCCCCATGACATTGATCGCAAAGGTCAGTCCCCATTTCTCGTCCGGGATGGTGCCTTTGGTGTTGGGAGGGACAAAAATCCCCGCCGTCACAGCAACAGCGTCCAGTCCGCCATAGGCCATGATCGTGTCTTCGAGCATCGTTCGGATGCTCTCACGGATTGTGATATCCGCGCCGAGTCCGATCGCAGGTCCGCAATCTGAAATTCCTGTCCCCCCTACTCCGATCCCCTTCCCCTTTGCGTTGATGATCTCCCCGGCCGTAGCCTTCGCCGAATCCTCCCGGAGATCGACGCAGACGATCTGCGCCCCTTCGTTTGCCAGCCGGTGCGCCACCGTTCTGCCGATCCCACTCCCCGCCCCGATAACGGAGATGATCTTCCGGGCAAGCTCCTTTTCGGGAGGCATGCGGCGCAGTTTGGCTTCTTCCAGGAGCCAGTACTCGATGTCGAACGCTTCCTGTTGCGGGAGCGAGACATATTCATCGATCGCTTCCGCCCCTTTCATCACCTCCACGGCACAATTGTAAAACTCCGCCGTCACCCGCGACTCGCTTTTGTCCTTCCCCCAGGCGATCATACCGAGTCCGGGAATGAGGACGACGGTCGGATTCGGATC
>JBBEBV010000315.1:0-14996 GCA_040882165.1 Bacteroidota bacterium | reverse complement strand
TGGTCAACATTTGTGATCCCTGTTCGTAACTGCTCAGCATGAAAGAGTGACCCACGAATCTTCACTAATCTCCGCTAATCATTTGGGGTCACAAATAGAAGAAATCATTTGAGGGTTAATTTTTCTTCGTGAAGATTCGTGCAGATTCGTGGGCAAAAAAACGCTGAGTAGTTACCCCTGTTTTAGAAAAGGTGAGATGACTGGGGACAGACACCAGGAAAACCTTCAGGCCAAGGCTTGTCCCATCAGTCCCTTTTTCCCAGCCCAGACCAACCCGACACTGCTTACTTATTCAACAACTGTTGAAATAATCAGCATAAAAAACGTGTCCGATGTTGAGAAATCACCGATCTGTCAGGGAAAAACGCCAACTGTTCACATGGAACAAAAGTTGCAAGAGTAGGACAGTTCACCAGGGAGTGATTGATGGACAACTACAGGACTGCGGCAGTAGAGATTATTCGGCTTGGGCTCTGGAATCGTCATGTCCAGAACGCGTTGGCAAAGGAAGTCAGTCTCCCGGCGTATCAGCTCGAGTGCCTTCTCCTCCTCTACCTTGATCATCCGGAATCAGCAGGCAGCCTCGCGGAAAAAATGAGTATCCACAGGAGTTCCCTCTCGAAATTGTTGTCGGCGCTTCAGCGTCGGGGACTGATCGAAAGGGCGATTGGGAGTCCCGACCGTCGAAGGGAGCGGCTCACACTCACCGATGCCGGACTGGCGTTGGTCGAGCAGGTCCAGTCGAGAGGCGAGGAAATCGCCCGAGCCCTGCTGGAACTCCTCCCCAACGAACGGCGGACTCAATTCATGGGTTGCGTCCGTACGATCACGTCCCATGAGGCTCCTGTCGAAACCAAGCAACGACAGAATCGAGCGGAACTCTCCCTCGAACAAACTATCCAATAGAGGAGGTTTATATGAAGATTTCGCGTAAAGATTTTCTCGCATCGGGAACAAAGTATGCCGCCGGTGCCGTCGTCGGGGCTGCCATGGTGGATGGCCTCGTAAGCAACGCGAAGGCAGGTATTTTGGCCGCCTGGCCATATCCTTATCAGACTCTCGATCCGGAAAAAGTCCGGATTCTGGGACACGACCTGTACTACGCGCGTGGATGCTCCTACGGCACATTTGCGGCACTCTCCACCGCGGCCAAGGATGTCATAGGAGAGCCCTGGACATCATTCCCAAGCGAGATCATGGTATACGGTGGTGGCGGGGGCGCAGGGTGGGGAGGAACATGCGGAGCCATCAACGGGGCCGCGGCCTTTATCTCACTCGTGATGTCCGGCGCCGATGCAACCGTCCTCGAAAGCGAAGTCTATGGTTGGTATACCCAGACAAAGCTCCCGACCGACATCAGTAACCAGTATGGACGGGAACAGAAGTACACTCAGAACAAGTACACCCAGGATCTTCTGCAGAATATTTCCGGCTCCATTCTCTGTCACGCATCGATCGCAGAGTGGTGCAAGGCCGCCAAGTTTGCGGAGAGTTCCACCGAGCGCAAGGAACGCTGTGCACGCCTGACAGGCGACGTCGCTGCGTACACTGCAAAGGTTCTGAACGACAAGTTTGCCTCCACGTTTTCCCCCCTGTTCGTTACACCGACGATCCTCGCCGAGTGCAAGATGTGCCATGGTGCCACGATCACTGCAAAGATGGAATGTACACAATGCCACGGCGATCATCGGGTAGGCACGACCCAGGTTGAGGAGCTCGGGGGTGTCCCGGTTGGATACGAACTCGAGAACAACTATCCCAATCCGTTCAACCCACGGACGCGCATTCAATTTTCCATTCCGGCGGCGGCCACGGTAGACCTCGCGATCTACGATATTCACGGGCGGCTGGTGCGCAACTTGCTTGCATCAGAGCATCGCGAGTCGGGTCGATACGCCATCGAATGGGACGGCAAGGACAACGCAGGCGGGAAGGTCGGAACCGGCTCATACTTCTGCCGTATGCAGGCGGGAGGCTTCTCGGCGACCAAAAAGCTCTCGCTTCTTAAGTAGTATCCGATAGACGTCGGACGATCAAGGGGAACCTCTCGGGGTTCCCCTTTTTTTGTTGAACTCCCCCCAGGACTTCCGCGAAAAGCATCCTCCCCGGAATTTGGAATGCAACTCCCGACTTTAAGAAAAGTGCGGACTTTCTCATTTCTAATTCATCAATCGAGGCGAATTTGACAGTCCACGCCCCTGTTTCACGGCATACTTGTTGCAGTTGTTAATGGTATCCATTGTCAATAAGAACCCGATGAATTCCGAGAACTCCAAAGCCCTGCGCGTACAATTCCAGATACATCGGCTGCGCGTTACCAAACCCCGTCGCATCATCGTCGATGTTTTGGGAAGCACCATCCAACACCTTTCGGCCGAGGAGGTCTTCTTCCGGGTTCACAAAGTGTACCCCAACGTGGGACTGACCACGGTCTATCGAACCCTCGACCTGCTCGAACAGATGGGCATTGTGGTGAAGCAGAACTTCGGCGACGGGCGCTGTCGGTACGAGCTCGCGGAAAATCCGAAAAAACCGGGGCATCATCATCACCTGGTTTGCACATCGTGCAGGCGCGTCGTCGAGTATGACGACTTCGTCGATGAAGAGGTCGGTCTCCTCCGTAAAGTCGAAAAGGAACTCTCCCGGAAACATGGGTTCCAGATCGTCTCGCATGTTATCCAGTTTCACGGTTTGTGCACCGCGTGCAGGAAGGAAGCATGACCGGCATCTCTCATACGGGGAGTCCGCTCCGCACCGGACTTCCATCCTTGTTCTTCCATGATCAAAGGAGAACACCATGAACGATCCTGTGAAAATCGGCATCATCATTTGTCACCGCTACCACACCTGCGCCGGAGGAAAATGCTTCAGAGCGTTACGCAATCGTGATGGGGCTTTTAGTGCCTATCGCGACAAACGCGTTGAGCTGGTGGGATATACCACATGTGCGGGATGTCCCGGAGGCAACATCGAATACGCGCCGGAGGAGATGAAGAGGAACGGGGCCGAGGTGGTCCATTTCGCCACGGGACTCGTCGTCGGATATCCTCCCTGCCCCTTCCTTTTCCGGTTTCGTGATTTCATCAAATCCCGATACGGGATGGATGTGGTCATCGGGACACATCCGATTCCGCAGAGCTATTTCGAAACGCACACAACGCTGGGCACATGGACGACTCCTGAGTGGCAGGAAGTTGTGGCACCTCTCGTGACCGATGAAGCAATGCGCCGCGCCTACAGCTAGTCGTACAATGGGAGTTGCCCGGCAAGAGGAACTAAAAAAGGGAACATTCGATTGAGACTCTATCCGGATCCCATCCTTCGACACACGGCCGTGCCCGTCACAAACCTGAGCAAGTCGGTGCGCGGAGTCTTGAGAGGAATGGCAAGAATAATGCACAACCGTGAGGGAATCGGCTTGGCCGCGCCGCAAATAGGAATCATGCGACGCCTCGTGGTCGCCGATATCGGAGACGGGCTTCTCTCACTGATCAACCCTGAAATCCTCGACCAACACGGGAAAACTTCGCTCATGGAGCGGTGCCTGAGCCTGCCATTGATCGGAGTCGACGTCCTACGCAGTGAATCGATCGTTGTCCGCAGGATCAATGCCGCCGGGGAGGAAGTTACGTCGGAACTCCGCGGCCTCATGGCACGCGTCATCCAGCATCAGATCGACCACCTGGACGGCATTTTGATCATCGATCACGGTCCACCACAAGACTTGTGCAATCCTCCGCTGGACAAACATGTTGTGAATCATATCCCATAAGACAAGGAGATATCCATGCGCATCGCCGTAGCAACTGAGAACGGAAAAGACATTTCCCATCATTTCGGACGCAGTCCCTACTTCGCCGTTTTTGATGTCGAAAACGGCACGATTGTCGGACAGAGCATGAGAGAAAACAGCTTCTCCCGGCACTTCCGGGAAGGAAAGGAGCACCATCACCATGGAGAGGGTGAAGGACATCACGGTTCCGGGGATCCACACCATCACGGTTCAATCCTTGAGGGACTGAAAGACTGCCAGGTTGTGATCAGTCACGGGATGGGTCGGAGTGCCTGGGAAGACCTGCGGGCTGCCGGAAAAGACATGGTGGTAACGGACCAAACGAAGGTTGAAGAAGCGGTAAGACTGTATCTGGCCGGGACACTCGTGAACAGAGTCGAACGATTGCACTGAAGAGACGGGAGAGACCCTCATGATCCTTTCGTGGGAGTGCATACCGTGCATCATCAAGAGTTATCTTAGACTCGTGCAGGCAGGCGCGCTCCCTGAGGAGTCGGTCGAGCGCGGTATGCGCCGTCTCCTGGCTCTCTTGGCAGCCGTTGACTATCGAATCCCTCCGCCTGTGTTCGGACGGGAAATGCACCGGATGATTCGCTCACTGGCGGCCGAACCCGACCCTTATCGCAGCGTAAAAGAGAACGCCAACAGATCCATGATGGCGTTGTACCCGACGTTTCAAGAAATGGTGAACGAGGCAGACGATCCTTTCGATGCCGCACTCCGTTTGGCCATCGCGGGGAATGTGATCGATTCCGGACCTGATCATCACATGGACATTACGGAAACCATCGACCGCATTGTGAATGCGCCCCTGGCAATCGACGACTCCCTCCTTCTCAAGTCGGATATCCGCGAAGCAGAAACCGTGCTCTTCATCGGCGACAACTGCGGTGAAATCGTTCTCGACAAGCTTCTGATAGCAACCCTTCATCACCCGGGGGTCTTCTACGCCGTGCGGGGAGGCCCCGTTCTGAACGACGCAACGCTGGCCGATGCCGCCTTCGTCAGGATGGAAGACGCGGCCCGCGTATTAACCACCGGTGACGACGCGCCCGGCGTGGTGCTGGAGGCTGCTTCCGACGAATTTCTCCGCGTGTTCAACCGGGCAGACGTCATCATCTCAAAGGGGCAGGGTAACCTGGAGGGATTGATCGATATGCCACAGAACATCTACTTCCTTCTCGTCACGAAGTGCGACGTTATTGCAAAGCGCTTGGGTGTCGGGGTCGGTGATTTCATCGCTTTCAAGGGAAACGGGAGTGGGGGTGTTTCGGAGGACGCGGATCTCCAGCAAGATGTGCCCAGCGGGGAGACCCGGGCATGACGGCTTTCGTCGAAGTCTTCAATCAAACATTGATGATCACCGGCTTCGTCTTCGTGATGATGCTGGTGATCGAGTATGTTCATGTTCTCACAAGTGGGACCTGGCAGCAGTCACTGACCCGTTCCCGCTGGCGTCAGTACGTGCTCGCCGCGTTTCTCGGCGTAACGCCCGGTTGCCTTGGAGCTTTCATCGTCGTGGCCCTGTATTCCCACCGCATGCTGTCGCTCGGAGCGGTTGTCGCCGCCATGATTGCCACCAGCGGCGATGAGTCCTTCGTCATGCTGGCCATGATTCCGAAGGAAGCGCTTGTTCTGTCCGGGATGCTGTTCATGATCGGGGTGGCTGCGGGATTCCTGACCGACACCATGGCAGGCCGATTCAAGTCACTGAGAATTGAATCGTGCGGGGAACTGGAGATCCACACGTATGAAGACTGCCAGTGCTACCCGCGGGGACAGATCCTGGCACAATGGAAATCATTTTCGCCGTTCCGGACCATCCTCGCTGTAGTCCTTGCGCTGTTTGTCCTTTCCACGGCGATCGGCCAGATCGGACCATCCGAATGGAACTGGGTTCGGATCTCCATCCTTCTCGTCAGCGGACTGGCACTCTTCATCGTTGCGACCGTTCCGGACCATTTCCTGGAGGCGCATCTCTGGAACCACGTGGCCAGGAAACATGTACCGCGAATCTTTCTCTGGACACTGGGGACCCTGCTCGTTGTGGAGGTTCTGGTCGCACAAGTGAACCTGGAGGGAGTCATCCGGGAAAACCTCTGGGCCGTTCTCGGTGTCGCTTCCCTGGTCGGGGTGATCCCCGAATCGGGGCCGCACCTGTTCTTCGTGTTGCTCTATGCAAAGGGAAGCCTCCCGTTCAGCATCCTCCTGGCGAGTTCCATCGTCCAGGACGGACACGGAATGCTGCCGATGCTCGCCCACTCGCGGCGAGCATTCATTATCATCAAACTTATGAACCTCGCTGTCGGACTGACAACCGGCGGCATTGTCATGATGCTGGGTCGCTGACCGCTGTGTCATGGAGTACGAGGAGGATGGATCGTGAACATGGGGGGAGAGGAGATGTTTCTATGAAAGAATTTCTCAAAGGGAAGAGATTGGGGATTTTCGGAAAAGGAGGAGCCGGCAAGAGTACGGTGACCGTGCTTCTGGCCAACGCGCTGGCCGCCCGGGGATATGGCGTAATCGTTCTCGATGCCGATTCGACGAACGAAGGGATTCATAGAGCATTGGGATTGCAGCGTGCGCCGAGGCCACTCCTGGACCACTTCGGAGGCATGGTATTCAGTGGAGGGGCGGTCACATGCCCGGTGGACGACCCGACACCGCTGCCGGGAGCAGACATTTCACTCCGGGAAATTGGATCAAAATATTATGCGGTGAGTGCGAACGGAGTCGTGGTGTTCTCTGCCGGCAAGGTGAGTGAAATGGGCGCGGGCGCCGGCTGTGACGGACCCGTGTCGAAGATTGTCCGCGATGTTCGGATCACCGGGCTTGTGCCTGAACCAATAACCCTGATCGACTTCAAAGCCGGATTCGAGGATGTCGCTCGAGGCGTGATCACCAGCGTGGATAGAGCGCTCGTCGTCGTCGATCCGTCGGTGGCAGCCTTGATGATGGCCGTCCGGATGAAACACACTGTCGAGCTTATGAAGGCGGGCCAACGACCGGCGACGGGCCATCTGGATAATCCTCAGTTGGTGGATTTTGCCAACCGGCTCTTCCGGCAGGCGAGAATTCAGGATGTCCGGGTAATCCTGAATCGGGTAAACGGGGCGCCGACCGAATCGTATCTCAGAAGGGAACTGCTGAAGGAAAGGATCGAGCCCATCGGTGTGCTTCCGGAAAACCATCGGATCGCCGAGGCATGGCTGAAAGGAAATTCGTTGATCGTGGAGAACATTGGATTGGGCGGGATTGTCGACGCCCTTGAGGTGATGAACACGATGTAACCGGAAATCGACGCGGCTCAACCGACAACTCAATCCTTCATAGAGAAAGAACCAACCGTTGACCTTGGCGGAGAACCGGGCACCTCTCCAAAACGCTTCGAGAAGCCCGGGACGTTAAAGGAAATGCTCGAACTTGACCTGCGGATGGAGATGTCCGACGTTGAAAACTATAAAATGCATGCCGAATGGGCGAACCAACTCGGAGAAATGGAACTGAAGGTGAAGCTGGAGGAAATGGCGGCGGATGAAGCAAGTCACGCACGGGAAATCAGGCGCATTTTGAAAGGGATGTGACAATGCCACACAATTGCGGGTATTCTTCGTGAGAAGCGATTCAATCCGTTCCTGGCAATAGCAGCCGCGGCAGTGGCGGGGAGAATCGTATTCATCGCAGCAGCCCTGTTCACTCATACGGCCGTCACTGATCATGCGGCATACTTCCAGGCGGCATTAGTCCCCGGACTTATTGCCGGCGCAGGGCAGGTTGCCCTGCTCCCATTCCTTGCCAAGTGGTGGATCGGTCAACAACAGAGAAAGTGAACGCGAAGACTGAATGACAAAGCGCAGTCTGTCCTGAGGAGGAATCGCCAGGTATTCACGACTGAGGTGACTTTCATGCGAACATACAAGTGGGCGTTCCTGCTCTGCTTAGGGATGTCGCAAGCTTTCGCCCAAGAGGAGGGTTCGGGCACCCAATCGGTGCAGGGCTCGCCCTTCAGCCAGGCAAAGTTCGTCCCCGATATCTCGCTCATTCTCGATTGCTCCTATCTCCACCGCAGCGTTTCAGACGAGCAATACGCCGGCCTCCACCTTCCGGGATTTGCCCATTCGCACGAACACTCGCTGCCTCATGAAGGCTTCAACCTGAACTACGCCGAAATTACATTCTACTCGATTGTTGACCCGTACTTCGAACTCTTTGCCGTCTGCCATCTCTCGGAGGAGCATTTTCATCTTGAGGAGGCCTATTGGCTTACCAGAAAATTCCCTACAGGATTTCAGCTTAAAGCAGGAAAGTTTCTCTCGAGCCTCGGAAGAACAAACGAGCTCCATACCCACTACTGGGATTTCGCCGACCGACCATTAGTGCATCAGGCATTCTTTGGCGACGAGGGCCTGAATGAAATCGGAGCGCGCGTGACGTGGGTGGCTCCGACCGACATCTATCTCCTTCTCGGCGGTGAGATCCTCATGGGAGAAAACGAGGGGAGCTTCGGCAGGGCGGGATTCCAGCATCCCCAGGACGATCTTCATGTTGCCGATGTGAAGGGCCCGGCACTTTTCGTCGGGTACGTCGAAACATCGGTCGATATCGGGGACGCAGCGGTTCTGGCGAGTTTTTCGGGAGCTCACGGTAAGAGCAGAAATGATGAGGAATTTTCCTCCGGCGCGGTGAATAGCAGTGCAATGTCGGGACACACCACGGTGCTGGGATGTGACTTAACGATGAAATACCTCATCGATGCAATTCGTTATCTCTCCTTTCAGTCCGAGTACCTGTGGAGGAGCACCAGAGGGACATTGTACTCTTATGCCCTCGTGCCGCCGGTGGTTCAGTCGTCCCTGGAAAAAAACCAGTCAGGATTCTATGCACAAGCAGTTATGAAATTTGGCCTACGGACGCGCGGCGGGATTCGGGTCGATTATCTCCAGCAGAACGAAATTCTGGAGGCTGGATGGCAGAGGGATCTCCCGGAAGGCCTCCCGCGCTACAGCTGTATGGTTGAGTACAACCCTACTGAGTTTTCTCGCATCAGGCTGCAGTACACATGCGACCGGTCGAAGTCAGACAACGTGAACGGCTCCAGGCCGACAATTCATGAATTGAATCTTCAGGTCAACCTTGCGATCGGGGCTCATGGAGCTCACTCGTTCTAAGGGAAGGATGTCTATGAAAAAAACCTGCCTTATGGCTCTTGCATGTCTCGTGTTTCTCACATTCCCCAGCTTTGCGAGGCCTCTTCATATCGTTGCAGCATATCCCTACATCGGAGATTTGGTCGAGAGAATCGGAGGGGGCAACGTTCGGGTGTTCGTGCTTGCTCGCGGTAATTACAATCCCCATGTCATCATTCCGCGCCCGTCCTTCATTGCACAGATCCGAAGAGCAGACCTGCTCATCATAAGCGGAGCCCAGCTTGAGATCGGCTGGATACCGCCGCTGCTGCGACAGGCAAACAATCCTGCCGTACAGCCTGGCGAGCCGGGATTCCTCGACCTCTCCCGATACGTCACATTGATCGATGTTCCCACCTCGGTGTCGCGCGAACAGGGGGATGTTCATCCGGAGGGCAATCCGCACTACTATCTCGATCCCGAAAACATCCTCCCCCTTGCAAAAGCAATCATGGAGAAGCTCTGTCAACTTGATTCGCAAAATGCCTTGGACTACAGGACAAGGTACAGCGAGTTCGCAGAACTCTGGAACAAGCGGCTCATACAATGGGCTGAGAAAATGAAGGAGGGCATGGATACGAGGGTGGTGGAATACCACAAGAACTATGACTACTTCCTGCGGCGCTACAAGCTCCAGATCGCCGGTACCATTGAGCCGCTGCCAGGGATCCCGCCAACATCGAAGCATGTCGAACATTTGGAGGCACTCCTCACCGCAAACCCCGCACGGTTCATACTTCAAGACGTGTACAATCCCGACGACGCCTCAAGACATCTTGCTGAAAAACTCGGCATAAAGGTCGTCGTGCTGCCCCACGATGTCGGTGCCGTGAGGGAGGCAAACGGCGTCTTTTCGCTCTTCGACGAAATCGTCAGGAGGCTTACTGAATGACTGACATCCTGTTTTCGGCCTTTCTCCTTTCAGTCGTGCTGCTTGGCATCCACTCCTTTTTCGGCATTGAGATTATCAGAAGGGGAATCATCTTCACCGATCTTGCGATCGGACAGATGGCAGCAGTTGGGGCGTCGATTTCCATCCTCTTTCTCGAGGGTGAGTACCTGGATGTTATCTCCCTCGCGTTCGCGTTAGTCGGAGGTGGGGTCATTGCTTTCGCAGCCAACAGGACAACGTCTCATGAGGCATTCATAGGATTGGTGTACGCCTTTGGATTATCAGCCGTGTTCATCATTCTCTCCAAGTCGTACCACGGGATGGAGATGTTTCAGAAGCTCATGGCATCCGATATCCTCTTCACACCTCTCTCAGAAATTGGGGTAACGGCTGCGATCTACGCAGTCCTTGGCATCATTCTCTTTCTCTTCTACAGGAGGGCAAGTGGACTGCTGAAGGAAGCCATATTTTTCGTGACGTTTGCGATCACGGTTACCATTGCAGTAAGACTTGCCGGAGTGCTCATCGTGTTTGCCCTCCTGGTGGCCCCTGCTCTTATTGCGCTCAAGATTAGGAGGGGTATTCCAATTATCAACGCGTGGATCATCGGTACGGCAGTGAATTTGGCGGCCATTGTCATTTCGTATAATTTTGACCTGCCCACGGGCTATACGCTCGTGTCATTGCATGCAGTGTTAGCACTGGCCGTATCACTTGTGCCGATAGGAAGGAAGGCGGAGATTTCCGCGGGAGCTTGATGGCCCAGCAAAGAGGAGGAACAATGTCCATTTTCAAACTCACTGCAAAGTTTCGGTCACGACTCGAGCGGGTAGATCAAGCGCTGGTCCGCTTCATGTCTGCAAACGGAATTCATGCGCTTCGCTGGGCCGTGGCCATTATCTTCATCTGGTTTGGGGGACTGAAACTGATCGATGCGAGTCCCGCTGCCGAGCTGGTGGTGCAAACAGTGTTCTGGCTGCCGCCGCGCTCGGCATTGCTGTTTATCGGCGGCTGGGAAGTGCTGATCGGCATCGGGCTCTTGTTTACCCACCCGCTGGTCCTGAGAGCCACATTGTTCCTGCTGTGGTTGCAGATCGCAGGCACTCTTCAGGTGTTCATCCTGCTGCCGGAGGTGGCATTTCAGGGAGGGAACCCGTTCCTGCCCACTCTGGAAGGCCAGTACGTCTTCAAGAACATGGTTCTGATCACTGCCGGATTGGTCATAGGAAGCACGGTACGGCGCTCTTCCGTCCAGGGAAATGCATAAAGCAGCTTTTTATGAACTAGCGCAATACGTACGCCAGACACCAAATAACAACTGAAAGGTTGCAGGGCATGTTCGTTCCACAAAAAGTCTATTTTACGAGAGGCGTCGGCCGCCATAAGGACTACTTGCAGTCGTTCGAGCTTGCCCTCCGGAGCGCCGGCGTCGAAAGGTGCAATCTCGTCAATGTCTCAAGCATCCTCCCTCCCGGGTGTCGCCGGGTTTCGGCAACAGAGGCCGCTAAGCTGCTCGAACCGGGATCGATCACGTTCGTCGTCATGGCCCGGAACGCAACGAACGAACCCAATCGCCTCATCGCTTCCTCGATCGGCGTCGCCCAGCCGGCCGACGAATCGGCCTACGGGTACCTCTCGGAGCATCATTCCTTCGGCGAAACCGATGAACGGGCGGGAGAATACGCAGAAGATCTTGCAGCAACAATGCTCGCAACCACGCTGGGCCTCCAGTTTGACCCGGCAGTGGACTGGGACGAACGGGAGAAACTGTATAAGATGAGCGGCAAAATCCTGAGGACGTTCAACATTACACAATCGGCTCAAGGGGATAAGGATGGCAGATGGACCTCGGTCGTCGCTATGGCAGTCTTATTCCCATGAAGAACGTTTGATCGATACAACTGCACTCACATCAACAGAAGTCAACCCGCATCGAGGAGGAGTCTTCGTTCACATCTCCCATGGATCCGACGATCCCCACAGACTGCTTATGGGTCTGCAGATGGCTGTAACGATGGCTGAGGACAAAAGGGACGTCGCAGGCGTCAATTCCGATGATCTGCGGCCGGGCGTAACAGTGGCCCGGAAGGATCGTTTCTTCTCCTTCACCAGTGGCAGGATTCTCTCAATCGATTATTGATTCAGGAGGACCCGCTTTGGGGCACTCTCTTGTCGGTGCATTAAGAACAATCAAGACTCCGCCCGGCGGGCAAGAACGGCTCTTTTCATAAATCAGGTATGAGCGACCTTTCTCAATCAACGAACGACAGTTGTCGCCTGCGTTTCTATCGCGACCCGATCCTCCGTGTCACTTGCAGTCCGGTTCATGAATTCGATGACAGCATGGAAGGACTTGTCTTGAAGATGGCAACGACAATGCATGGCTATGAGGGCATCGGATTGGCCGCACCGCAGGTCGGCATTCCCCTCCGTATGTTCGTCGCCGATGTAGGGGACGGGTTGCTCGTTGTTGCCAATCCTGAAATACAAGAGCGGGAGGGATCGGAGCGCATGGTGGAGGGTTGTCTCAGCCTGCCCGAGATTCATGTGGAGATCGAGCGAAGCCGTCAGATTTTTCTCAGCGGTCTTACTGCATCGGGCGAGGAGCGCACATGGGAATGCAGTGGCCTCAAGGCTCGTGTCGTCCAGCACGAAATCGATCACCTCGACGGCGTGTTGATCATCGACCATGCCTCTTTCACCGAGCGATTGATTCTCCGCCGTCAAATGAAGAGGCTCGAGAAATTGCAGAAGCGCACCGGCGGCCTTGCTCATTCCGATCTCAGGACACCGTCGAATCATCGGGCGTTGTGACCTGAAGAAAAAAAAAGACTATTTGGAGAAATCGCTTGAAAGCAGTACAGACGAACGGGGCGGTCGGATTTCACGCCACCTGTTTTGTGTGCGGTCCGGAAAATACCGGCGGCATCCAGCTTCAAATGAAGCAGATGGGAGACGAGACTGTGGGCGACCTCGACATCGACCCCCGTTTTCAAGGGTACGACGGGGTCGCTCATGGCGGTATTGTGGCGTCGGTTCTTGATGCTGCGATGGTGCGCTGCTTGCACGGTCTGTTCGGCAAGAATCCCATCACCTGCAGGCTCGAGACTCGATACTATCACGAAACCCCCACGAGCCAACGGCTGATCGTTATTGCGCGCCTCACGTTACGCAGGGGCATCATGTGTTGGGCGGAGGGGGAACTCTTCTCGGAAGACGTGAGGTGCGCAGGCGCGCGCGGAGTGTTCAAACTTGTCTGAGGACTCATGATTGCGTTCGGTCCGATACCGTCGAGGCGGCTGGGGCGAAGCCTGGGAATCAACAACATTCCCCCAAAGCATTGCAGCTATGCCTGTGTGTATTGTCAGGTCGGGGCAACCGATCGACTTCAGATCAAGCGCGAGCATTTTATCCCACCCGAACAAATCCGTGCGGAGGTCGGGGCAAAGCTCCGCGCTGTGCAAACTGCCGGAGATCGCGTCGATTACATGACATTCGTTCCCGACGGAGAGCCGACACTCGATGCCGATTTGGGGAGAACCATCGACCTCCTGAAGCCTCTTGGCATCAAGATCGCCGTTCTCACAAACAGCTCCCTGCTGACGGATCCATCGCTCCGGGAAGATCTCATGAAGGCCGATTACGTAAGCGTCAAACTTGATGCAGCCAGTGAGAAGGTATGGCGGACGATAAACCGACCGCATCGTCGTTTACGATTCACCGCAATGCTCGACGCGATCGAACTCTTTGCAGGCATGTTCCAGGGAACGTTTGTGACGGAAACCATGCTCGTCCAGGGGATAAATGACGACGAACGCAACATCACGGGGGTGAAGAGATTGCTGGCTCACCTGAAGCCGTCAACAGCATACCTCTCCATCCCAACGCGTCCCCCCGCGGAACACTGGGTCCGACCGCCCTCGCCGGAGGTGCTGGAACGGGCATACCAATCCTGGGCGGAAGTGCACACCTCTGTGGAACTGCTCACGGAATACGAAGGGAATGACATCGGTTCATCCGGTGAGATTGAGGATGCCATCCTTTCGATCGCTTCCGTGCATCCGATCCGGGAGGACGCGTTACGCGAAATACTCGGGAGAACACAGACAGACTGGAGCGTCATCAGGGAGCTGATACTCCGGGGAAAGCTTCTGCAGAGAGAGTACGGAAACAAAAACTTCTTTGTGAGAAACCTGAAACATTGAGAAACGGAGAAACGATCATGCCATTACAGCATCGGCAGGGATTGGGAAGCGGCGGCCGCTGTTTTTGTCCAAAGTGTGACGCCATCATGACACACCGTCGTGGAATTCCGTGCCAGGAAGAGCGATGCCCCAAGTGCGGGGCAAAAATGATTCGGGAAGGTTCTTCTCATCATCAACTTCTCGTGGAAAAGAGGAAAAAGAAGGGATGATCACGGCAAAGGAGTGCGTATGGTCCGAATCAACCCGTTCGATGAGTTCCCTGAGGTGTATGAGGAATGGTTCGTGGTCAACAGGTTTGCTTATGAGTCTGAGTTACAGGCCGTGAAGAGCTTGTTGCCCGCGCAGGGAATCGGCATGGAAGTCGGCGTAGGGAGCGGCCAGTTTGCTGCTCCCCTGGGGATCAGAGTAGGTGTTGAACCATCCGGGGAGATGAGAACGATCGCGGCCAGGAGAGGAATTGAGGTTGTCAACGGCCGGGCCGAGGACCTTCCTTTTGAAGATGGGCGGTTTGATTTTGTACTCATGGTCACCACACTCTGTTTCCTGGATGATGCTGACGTTTCATTCCAGGAAGTCTCGAGGGTGTTGAAGAGTACGGGCTGTTTCATTGTGGGATTTGTGGACAAAGACAGCCCTATCGGTCGGCTGTATCAGGAACACAAAGCCCAGAATCCTTTCTACCGGATTGCAACGTTCTATTCTGTTCCGGAGGTCATCGAGTGTTTGTTGGGGGCAGGGTTCAAAGACTTTCATTTCGCACAAACGATTTTTCATGATCTTCCGGAAATTCGCGCGATCGAACCGGTGCGAGACGGATACGGTGAGGGATCATTTGTAGTGATCAGCGCGCAGAAGAATTGAGGGAGTGTGATGTCTTCAAAGAGCCACTATGACACAGGAGGTACCATCCCTATGAA
>JBBEBV010000314.1:0-2334 GCA_040882165.1 Bacteroidota bacterium | reverse complement strand
AGTTCGTTCTTTCTCAGATACGTTGTGGTGTCCCGTCATGACCTGCGGTCTTGACGGGATGAAAAGGGAATTCCGTGAATCGTTCTTTGAACGATGATTCGGAAGCTGCCCCGCAACTGTGATCCCGATCCTGCAGAGTATACGCAGGATTCAGTCCCCGATAAAAAAGTCACTGTCCTCCGCTGGACGGGAAGACGAGTCGGAGATCGGGTAAGCCAGGAGACCTGCCACGACGAGTTGTTTGATGCCTTCGCGGGAAGGATCTCAAAAGCCGATAATCGACGTTGTTTCGCCGTATCCCTTTTTAGCCCCGATCTTCCCACGAAGATCGGGGCTTTTTTTTTACCCAACCACGCCAGAGATTTTCGGTCACTATCATCGATGGAGGAAAGATATGATCCGTTCAAGGTTTTTCGTGCTCACCCTGATGGTGTTTGGTGCGGCGGCCATGCGGCTTCTGCCCCATCCTCCAAATTTTACGCCGATGATCCCCCTGGCGTTGTTCGGGGGAGCCTATTATTCCAGCAGGCGGGCAGCATTCCTCGTCCCGCTCATGGCGATGGCGGTCAGCGATCTCGGCCTCTCGCTCATGCAAGGATATGCGTTCATTTCGCCAATGCGACTGATCGTCTATGGTTTGTTTGCACTCATGACCCTGTGGGGACTCTCGATGAAAAATCGGGTAACCTGGAAAGGGGCCATCGGTTCCACGGTAGGTGGATCGGTGCTGTTTTTTGTTGTGACGAACTTCGCCGTCTGGTTCGGGGGGGATGGGATCGTGTACCCTCAGAACATGGACGGGCTGGTGGCGTGCTATGTCGCAGCAATTCCCTTCTTCCGGAATATGTTTGCGGGCTCGCTTCTCTATGCGGGTGTACTCTTTGGCGGGTTCGAACTTGCCAGGCGCCGATTCAGAATGCTGGACCCGGTTCCGGAAGCCGGAGTGGCTCCCTGATGCAGGCACGACACACAGCCGCCGTTCTCTGGACAGGGGGAAAGGACTCATGCCTTGCATTACACGAGGCCGCTGGTCTTGGATACAAGGTGAGCTCGCTCGTGACATTCGTGCCTCCCGACGCAGCTTTTCGTGCCCATCCGGTTTCCTTTCTCCAAAAGCAAGCCGAGGCATTGGGATTGGTGTACCGGACGTTCGAGGTAAGGCCGCCTTACAGACAGGGATACCAATCTGCATTTCGCCTCATGCAGGAGGAACTGGGTATGTCGCATATTATTACCGGTGATATCGGTGAGGTTGGAGGTAACCCGAACTGGGTGAGCAGTATAGCCAAAGAGCTTGGAATGACAGCTGTCACCCCATTATGGGAACGGGGACGCCAGAGTCTGATGGAGTCGATCCTCGAGCAACAATTTCGCGTATGCTTTTCCTATGTCCGCTCCCCCTGGCTTGGTCCTGAGTGGGTAGGGACGGAATTGACGGAAGCGTCCCTTGGGGAATTGAAGCGTGTAAGTGCCGAGACCGGCATGGATCTGTGTGGGGAGCAGGGGGAATACCACACGCTCGTCCTGGATGGCCCGGTGTTCCGCGACTCACTTCACCTCGATCGTAGCTCCATTTGGACCGAAACGGGGAGTTCCTTTCTTGAGATTCATAAACTGTCAACCCATCGCAAAAATCAGGACGGTGCCGCGGTACATTCACAACTTCTCCAATCCACCTATTGAAAGAACGAATCATGAACGGCTCAACTGTATTCCGCTTGTTTCTCGCCCTGCTTGTTTCTGGATCGCTCCCTGCGCACCTCCGGGCTTCGGAAAAGGGACCTGCCCTGAAGTCGGCGCAGGACACGACTTCGGCGAGCTCAGTCGAGCCGATCAGGACCTATTATCTTCCGGAGATCGTCGTTACGGCAACGCGCAGTGAACGGGATCCTCTCCGGGTGGGGAGGAGTATCAGCGTGATTCCCGGGAACCGGCTCAACGGATCTCTCTTCCAGAGCATAGGGGAGGTACTCTCGCAGTATGAAGGGATCTTTGTCGTGGGGGCCGGCCAGAACCCCGGGGCGGTTCAGAGTATCTTCACGAGGGGTAGTAACAGCAACCACACGACCATCCTGATCGACGATGTCCGGATTACGGATCCTTCCGCCGTGAACAACGCGGCAGATATCTCCGAGCTCTCGTTTTCGAACCTGGACCGGATCGAGATTGTGCGCGGCTCGCACGGCACCCTCTACGGCTCCTCCGCGATAGGGGGGGTGATTAACTTTGTGACAAGAAAAAAACTCGATCCCGGGTTTCACGGTGACGCGGAAATCAGTACCGGAATGTTCGGTAGGGGAACCTCGACGTTCTCCCAAAACCTCTTTCTCAACT
>JBBEBV010000313.1:0-2346 GCA_040882165.1 Bacteroidota bacterium | reverse complement strand
TGGCAGATCGTCCCCACGGCATTGGGCAAATTGTTGGGAGACAAGGATCCTCAGAAGTCGGGAAAAGTGATGAGTGCGATGCTTCAAATGAAGAAGATCGAGATCAAGGCGTTGCAACAGGCGTATGACGGGTGATAGCAAGCTGTGGGATGAGTTTCAAAGGGCTCTTCCGGGACATTCGGAAAGTTCTTGACGCAGTGAGTATTTTTTCCCAGATTGATTTTCCCAAAAGCCCTGCCACAGGCTCCGTGCAAGGATTTCAAACTGCAGTGATGATGCTATGAAATACATGCTGTTGGTGTACCTCGATGAAAAAGCCCTGACCGACTCTGAGCGAGAGGAATGCTATGTGGAGTCGGCACAACTCGCGCAATCACTCCATGCCAATGGGCAACACTTCGACGCCTCCCCGCTCCACCCCACCGCTCTGGCCACGAGCGTCCGGATACGCAACGGAAAGAGGATGGTGACCGACGGTCCTTTCGCAGAAACGCGGGAGCAGCTTGGCGGTTATTACCTGATCGATGCAAAAAACCTGGACGACGCAATCGATGTCGCCGCCCGGGTACCCGTAGCGCGTATGGGTACCATTGAAATCCGGCCTGTGATGGAAATCGCGGGTCTCCCGGGCACGGAGTGACAATTCCGTCCGGAGCAAAAGCATTCTCAACGACTCATCTCACCACACACCCATCAAGGAGGAAATCCATAGGCACAGTACGTGTCTTAGCCGGAACCCGGAAGGGGGCTTTTGTCCTTACATCGGATGGCAAACGGAAAACATGGGACGTTCAGGGCCCGTTCTTTGGCGGCTGGGAGATCTACCATATGAAGGGCTCTCCCGCCGATCCGAACAGGCTGTACGTTTCACAGACCAGCGGCTGGTTCGGACAGATCATTCAACGCTCCGACGACGGCGGCAAGACGTGGCATCAGCCGGGACTCAAACCCGGGGAGCCGACGCAAAACCCCGACGGCACGCCCATCGCTGAAAGCAACAAGTTTAGCTACGATACGTCTCCCGAAACCGGCAAACCGCTCACCACGCACCAGTTCTACGACGGTACGCAACACCCATGGGAGTTCAAGCGTGTCTGGCACCTTGAACCGTCGTTGACCGACCCCGATACCGTCTATGCCGGTGTCGAAGACGCGGCCCTGTTCCGGACAACCGATGGGGGGCAGACATGGCACGAACTCGCAGGCCTGCGCGGACATGCTTCCGGCCCCCAATGGTCGCCAGGCGCCGGCGGTATGGGACTTCATTCGATCATTCTCGACCGGTCCAACCCGAAGCGTATCTACATTGCCATCTCCGCGGCGGGGGTGTTCAGAACCGATGACGGCGGCACGAGCTGGAAGCCGGTCAACCGCGGCTTACGTTCACAGTATATCCCCGACCCGGATGCCGAGGTCGGCCACTGCGTTCATCGCATCGCGATGCACCCCACACGGCCAAACGTGCTGTTCATGCAGAAGCATTGGGATGTTATGCGGAGCGACGATGCAGGCGAATCGTGGCATGAAGTAAGCGGGAACCTCCCCAGCGATTTCGGATTCGTGATCGACGTTCACGCCCACGAACCTGAGACCATCTTCGTCGTTCCGATCAAGAGCGATTCCGAGCACTATCCGCCCGATGGGAAACTGCGTGTGTACCGGAGCCGGACCGGGGGAAACACCTGGGAGGCGCTCACCAACGGTCTGCCCCAGAATGACTGCTACGTAAACGTCCTGCGGGATGCCATGGCGGTGGATACCCTGAATCCGTGTGGCGTCTATTTCGGCACCACCGGCGGTCAGGTGTACGGATCGACTGACGGAGGGGATAGTTGGGCTCCGATCGTCCGTGATCTCCCAGCCGTGCTATCTGTCGAAGTTCAGGCATTGCCATGATTCGTGTCGTCATCCCTTATCATTTACGGACTCTCGCAAACGTCAGTGGCGAAGTGGAGCTTGATGTTAAGGATCCGATCACGATCCGTTCGGTTCTCGAGACACTTGAGGGACGGTATCCCATGCTGCGCGGAACGATCCGGGATCACGGGACACTGCAACGTCGCCCGTTCCTCCGGTACTTCGCATGTGAAGAGGACCTGTCTCTTGAGGCCCCGGACACTCCGCTTCCCGAAAGGGTTGTATCAGGGGCGGAACCATTTCTCATCATAGGTGCCATCGCCGGCGGCTAATACACTCGCTCTTTTAAAAAAATCAGGAGGAACACCCCATGGCATACGTTGACGGGTTCGTCATACCGATCAAAAAGAAAAACATCCAGGCCTATCGGCGCATGGCCAAAAAGGCGGGAAAGATCTGGCATGAATATGGAGCACTGGACTACAAGGA
>JBBEBV010000312.1:0-2375 GCA_040882165.1 Bacteroidota bacterium | reverse complement strand
ACGGTCTTCGCCGCATCATACACCGGCCAGGGCTCAAGCGTGAGTGACCGAGTATGCCCCATCCTCTCCCAGATCTCCTCGGCGATATGAGGGGCAAAAGGAGCAAGAAGAATGATGAACCGTTCCAGCTCCTTCCGGGGCCGTTGCTCTAATTTCATCGTCTCGTTGACAAAGATCATCATTTGCGAGATCGCCGTGTTGAACCGGAGGAGTTCAATATCCTCCCCCACTTTCTTGACGGTTTGATGATAGAGCCGCTCAAAATCGGCCGGAGCAGCGATGTCCCGGATATGGGAATCGATGGTCCCCTCCTCCGTGATAAAAAGCCTCCAGACACGATTCAGGAACCTGAAGACCCCCTCCACCCCTTTCGAGCTCCATGGCTTCGCTTCCTCCAGCGGCCCCATAAACATCTCAAAGAGTCGCATCGAATCGGCACCGTACTGGGAGACAATATCATCCGGATTGACGACGTTGCCGCGGGACTTGGACATCTTGCGTGAATCTTCCCCCAGGATGATCCCCTGGTGGCGGAGCTTCATGAACGGCTCCCTCGTGCTGACATGGCCGAGGTCAAACAAAACCTTGTGCCAGAACCTTGCGTACATCAGGTGAAGCACCGCGTGTTCGGAGCCACCGACATAGAGATCGATCGGCATCCAGTACTTCTCGAGCTCTTTCGAGCAAAACTCCTGTTCATTGCGGGGATCAAGATACCGCAGGTAGTACCAGCAAGAACCGGCCCACTGCGGCATGGTGTTCGTCTCACGGCGCCCCTTCAACCCGGTTTCCTTGTCCACAACCTGTACCCACTCTGTGGCGAGAGCAAGCGGTGATTCGGTTGTCCCGCTCGGCTGGAACTTCTTCAGATCGGGGAGGAGCAACGGCAATTCCTCTTCTTTCAGGGGCTTCATCGTGCCATCTTCGAGATGAAGGATGGGGATCGGTTCCCCCCAGTACCGTTGTCGGGAGAACAACCAGTCCCTTAACTTATAATTCACCTTGCGGACGCCGATTCCTTCCTTTTCAACCCAGGATAAGATCTTCTCCTTCGCTTCCGTGATGTGCAGACCGTTCAGGAAATCGCTGTTGATCGCCGGTCCATCCTCAAGATAAGCCTTGCCGTCGAACTCCGGCGGGGGCTGGACCGTCCGGACGATGGGGAGATTGAATTTTTCCGCAAACTCCCAATCCCGTTCATCCTGACCCGGGACGGCCATAATTGCTCCTGTCCCATATCCGGTCAGGACGTAATCGGCTATCCAGATCGGTATTTCTTTTTTGGTGGCCGGATTGACGACATAGGCGCCAAGAAAGACGCCGGTCTTATCCTTGTCGATGCCCCGTTCCAGTTCGCTCTTCAGGGCCGCCTGCTTCTTGTACTCCTCGACCGTCCCTTTCACGTCGGGTGATGCGAGGGCATCGACCAGCGGGTGTTCGGGGGCGAGGACCATGTAGGTGGCGCCGAAAATCGTGTCGGGACGGGTGGTAAAGACGCGGATGGCGTCCGTTCGGCCTTTGACGGGAAAATCGATCTCAGCTCCCTCAGAACGACCGATCCAGTTCCTTTGCTGTTCGAGGGTCGATGCGGGCCAATCGAGGTCTCCGGCGTCCTCCAGGAGCCGATCGGCATAGGCTGTAATGCGCATCATCCATTGTCTCATCGGCCGGCGTTCGACGGTATACCCTTTTTCCGTCCATTCCGGGACCTCCTCGTTTGCGAGCACGGTACCGAGACCTTCGCACCAGTTCACAGGGATCTCGGCCACATAGGCGAGTCTGAACCGGGCAAGAATATCGTGTTGTTCCTTCTTCGACTTCTTTTTCCATTCGGCGGCGGAAAGGTCGATGGTTTCCGGAATTTCCGACGTCCCCTTCTCCGCAAGCTCTGCCTGAAGTGTTTCGATTGGGCGGGCCTTTCGGGTCCGGGGATCGTACCACGAGTCATAGACCTTCAGGAAGATCCACTGCGTCCACTTGTAGTAGTGCGGATCCGTCGTATTGACTTCGCGGTCCCAGTCATAGCTGAGCCCGAGCATCTTAATCTGTCGCCGGAACGTTGCAATATTGTTCTCTGTCGTGATACGGGGATGAATGTTCGTCTGCATCGCGTAGCGCTCTGCGGGGAGGCCAAACGCGTCCCAACCCATGGGATGGAGGACGCTGAAGCCCTTCATGCGTTTATAGCGGCAGAGGATGTCGGTTGCGGTGTACCCTTCCGGGTGCCCGACATGCAATCCTGCCCCCGATGGATACGGGTACATATCGAGGATGAAGGCCTTTGGTTTGCTGAAATCCTCGATGGTCTTGAACGACTTATTGCGATCCCAGTATTCCTGCCACTTCTTTTCAATGTCGAGAAACTGATACTTCAT
>JBBEBV010000311.1:1434-15364 GCA_040882165.1 Bacteroidota bacterium | reverse complement strand
TACCCTGAATACTTCCCCAGGATGAGATTGCCCACGAATCTACGCGAATCTGCACAGCCGAAGGCGTACTATTGAAGAATGCGCCAGCATTCTCCTATTTGGATAGTCGCAGTCAGGATTCCCCGCCTGCATACCTGCGCCCGCCCGAACGACTGATCGTTCAGTCGGGCGGGGCAGCAGTTTGAACCCTTCTGCCTTGCTGTCCGAACTCGTCAAGCGCGTCTTCGTCCGCGGATGACTTCAAGCAACACGACGATAATGGCGACCACCAGAAGAACGTGAGCGAACCCCCCAAAGGTGGTGGAAGTAATCAGGCCCAGGAGCCACAATACGATAAGAATGACAGCGATAGTGTAAAGCATGGACATTATCCTTTATTGCGTATTGGTCTCCGAAGAAACCTGCGGTGCCCGGAGCTTCGCCGCCGCCATTTCTTACAGACGTTTTGTTCGCGGCCGGCTTATCCTTGGTTCCGCTTTGTTCTCCATGGTGGATAATCGTACGTAGTAATCCGGCATTTCGTTGAGGCGGGCCAGAACGATGACGCCTGCCACGACCGGGTGCTCGCGGTCGAGCGCCGGTTGCGGTTCTCTTCGCCCGTGTTCGAGCTCAACATTCAAACCCATTCTGAACTGGTCGACGTCAAATCTGTTCCAGGGGATCCCCAGGACATCTCCAATCCGTTTTGCTACGTCGCGGCTATACTGTCTCCGCTCGCTCAAGGATTTTGCCGGTTGGGGATTGTTCATGATTTCCTTTGTCGTGAACATGGGGAAGCCCTTTCCTGTGTAACAACTGTTTTGGAGTGTCGGTCATTCCTTCCTGCCAACGTATGGATAAAACACTGTGGATGACCAAACCTCCGATCCCGACTTACGCAGCCGGTGCATCGTGGATTGAGTTCTCACTGCGCTCTGCAATTATCCCGGATCCGCGTCCGGCTCCCTCCGTGACACGGTTGCATTGGTGTTCTCCTGGCCCAGCCATCGACATGCTCGCCCCGAAAAAGCCGGCGTCTGTTTTCAGGATAGGGATCCCTCCCTGAGAGAATGATTCACCGGCACACCGGACACGTCGTCCAGCGCCATGCTCCCGATCGGTCGGAAGCAAGATACCATCATCGCTTCATGAGTTGTGCCGATCAAGCCACTCGAGCATTGCGCGTACACTGCTGATCGCCAGGCAAATGCTCGTATCTGCCGCTCCATAGTAGATATGGATGGTATCACCGTCCGGGCCAATCGTGTATCCGCACGGAAAAACGACGTTGCCCACGTCGCCGCGTTGCTCGTACACTTCTTCAGGAGCGAAGACCCACTCATTGCCGCGCTTTAACAGAATCTCGGGTTGGTTCAAATCAAACAGGGCAAGTCCCAACCTGTACAGGCACCCGGCACACGATTGACGTACGCCATGGTAAATCACCAACCATCCCTGGGGTGTTTCAATGGGAGGGGGCGAGAGACCGATCTTATTGGCATCCCACCATGCACCTTTCCGGGCCTGCATCATGATCGTATGACTGCCCCAATGTTTCAGATCGGGCGAGTACGAAATCCACATATGCGCTCTCGGTGCGCTGACAGGACGATGAATCAAAGCCCAGTGACCGCCAATGCGCCTTGGCAAAAGCGCTGCGTCTTTGTCTTCGGGTGGCATGATAACCCCGAAACGTTCAAAGGTGTGAAAGTCCTCCGTGAGGGCCAACGCAACACCGGGACCGTCGCGCGTGTAGGCGGTATACACGACCGCATATTTATTTAATTCCGGCACAAAGGTAAGCCGCGGATCTTCAATGCCCCAGAGTTCTTCAGGGTAGTTTTCAGGATTTGGTGACAGCGTTGGCTCCGGATCGATTCTCCAACCGTCAACGCCGTTTTCGGATCGGGCAGCAGACAAGTGGGAAATTCCCCGCCGGTCCTCCACTCGACACAAGAGCAATGTTGTTCCATCCTGCAGCAACGCAGCGCCTGCATTGAAGACACTGTTGACCGGGTAAGGCCAATTGTCCGCCGTCAGAAGAGGGTTCAGGTTGTGACGGTGAAACAGCTCTAGGTGTTGATTGTTCGTTTTAATGATGCCTCCTTGGACAGATGTGCCTGCTCTTCCAGGCCTAATTCCAGCAGGGACTGAAGAAATGCGAGTGTCGATTCTGCTCCCTGATTCTCGTTCGGCCGGTCGGGATGCAGGCCGTCACGGCAACCGCCCGTTGTTGCGTCATACACAGGCATGCTCAAATCATTCCGCCCCAGGAACCAGTCAAATGCCTGGCGGGCTTCTTTGTTCCAGCGTTTGTCCCCTGTGATTCTGAATGCCTCCAGACACGCGGACACCATCGCCTGTGCTTCCACAGGTTGTTGATCGAACCGTGCCCGTTCGTTTCCAAGCTGATAAAATCCGTTCGATCCTATGGGAACAAAATGTCCTTCGCTTGCGCGCTGCAAACCGGCGAGCCACTCCAGCGACTCCAGCCCGGCATCACTCATGGCACTGTTTGGAATCGATCTGCCGCAGATGAGGAGAGCATGGGGCAGGGCGGCATTGCAGTACGTAAGCCTTTCTTCAAACCAACGCCAATTTTCCGACCGGTTGCTTTGATACAATCTCAGGAGCCGGCCTGCCAATTCTTCGCTGACCTGGCTGGCCCTCCGATCCCCGGAGTATTTTTGTGAGTACTCGGAAATGCCAATCAGTGCGAACGCCCAGGCACGCGGGCTGGTCGTCTCAAGGATGGAGGGAAGAGCCTGCTCAAATAACCAACCAGCCATACTCTGGAAAGACGGTGTTGTCGAATGACTCATGACGGTTCCTAATGCCAAAATCGCGCGGCCATGGCTATCGTCCGAGCCTGCCTCTTCTGTCCAGGTGCGCTGATACTCCAAGAAATTGCGAAAACGCTTATTCCGTGCATTGAATGCAAAGCCGAGAAAAGCCAGATAGCGGCATGAAAGTTTGGAGCTTTCCGTGTATCCCATTTCATCCAGGAGAATGCTGACCAACAGGGCCCTCGCATTGTCGTCGGTTGTGTAGCCATGAGAGTAATTGGGCACGGTAAAAAGAGCGTGTTGCAGAATTCCTGTTTCATCAGTCAAGGCGCGTAAATGATCCCATTTGAGCGGAGGTAATTCACCCGGATACTTATCGAGAGCTTTCGCCATCAAACCTGGCAGAACATAATGGCGGCGCTCAGCCCGGGCGCGTTCAAAACTCTCCACATAACGTTTTGCCACCTCGGACCAGATCATGGCCCGTCCAAACACATACGCACGCTTCCGCATGGCGTGCCGCTCCGCTTCATTGGCCAGCAAGTTTATCACTTGCTCGGCGAGGGCGGCGGGGTCCCGGAAAGGGATAAGCACTCCCCTTTTGTCGGCAAGCATTTCCTGCGCGTACCAATACGGTGTCGAAATGATGGCCTTCCCTGCCCCCAGCGTGTATGCGAGGGTTCCGGATACGATCTGAGCCTCGTTCAGATAGGGCGTCACATAGATATCAGCGGCCCCGATGAATTCAATGAGTTCTTCCGTACTGACAAAGCGGTTGTAGAAGATCACATGACCTTCCACACCCTTCTGTTGAGCCAGCCGTTGAAGAGAGAGTCGATACGTTTCACCTTCATGGTGAAGAACGTGGGGATGGGTCGCACCAACAACGACATACACCACGTCGGGACAGCGGGCCACAATGTCGGGCAAGGCAGCAATGACCGTCTCGATTCCTTTATTCGGTGAGAGCAGACCAAAACTCAGCAAGACGGTCTTGCCCTCCACACCGAAGAGATCTTTGTTGAAACTTGGATCAACGAACGGCACATCGGGAATACCGTGCGGGATCACATCAATCTTCTGAGGCGAGACGTGATAGATATCCCGTAAGTATTCAGAGCCGCGCTCACTCATCACAACCAACCTGTCAGAAAGTGCGGCAACTTCTTCCAACACCAATCGCTGATCGGGGGAGGGGGACTTCAGGATGGTATGCAGCGTGGTGACGACCGGCATTTGGAGATCACGGAGGAGCGTCAGGATGTGACTTCCTGCTTTTCCGCCAAATATCCCATACTCGAACTGCAGGCACACCAGGTCGACATTGTTCATGTTGAGAAAGTCGGAGGCGCGCGCGTACGAATGGATGTCCTTTTCGGTCAGCTCAAAGCGAACCCGGGTTGGATAGTCGTAGCCGGCTTCGATATCGTTGACCGGTATCGCGATACACGTTGTGTCGCGGGAGGCCGTTGCAACGGCCTCACAGAGATCCGTGGTAAACGTGGCAATACCGCATTGACGGGGGGAGTAATTCCCAACGAATGCAATTCGGTTAATTCTTGAACTTGGAGTCGTTGGTGTCACTAAGACTTTCCTCGTTTCATCATTGGTGCCCTTGCCTGGTTCCCGCAGTGCGATGGACACTCCACCCGGGCTTGTCCGTTGCCTTCACAAAATATCATCACCGTTAAGGGCCGACTCCAGAAGGAGGAAGCGAGCCGGCCCTCGAGGCAATGGTGAATAATCCACATGGTTTTCGTGCGTCTTAACGTCCCAAGCTGATCAAAACACCTGCGGCGATTGCGAGGATGGCCATGAGAGTACCGAGTCCTGAAAAACTGAGATCCAGCAGTGGTATCAGTCCTGTCACAATGAGCCATATGCCTAACAAAAGCATGCCGAGATTCTTGGTCGGTTTCATGGAATGTCTCCCTTTATTGAATTTCCGGATTGTGCCGGGTGAAATCTGCGCACGCTTCCCCTCGTTGACTAGAGGTTCAATACTGGTCCGTCGCGAACGCATCAATCATCGCTGCAACCGTGTCTTCCCTCATCCCTACCTTCCGGCTTGTGTCATCTCTGTCCTTGCCGTTGCAATCGCATTCTGAACGTTCCTGATGGCGTACTTCAGATTGTCTCCATCCTGCACGACCTTCCTGGCGATGCTTGCAAACGCCTCGATTCCATTTGATGTCAGGTCGTTCGAAAGGTAATTCTGTGCTTCTTTGGCGTTGGACACGTACGTTTTGAAGGCGTCCCTTACTCCAATACTGGTTTCTGCAATCCTTCCGTAGATCTCGCCAAGCTCGAGACGGCGCTGATCGCTGAGTTCCTGAATGCGCGGGTTCTTGTAGCTGTTGCCTTCCTTTTGCCATTCCTCAAAATAGTCTTTCCCGCGAGCCTTCATTTCAGCAGCGTGTTTGGCGAAAGTCTTTTCCATGTCCTCAATCCGGGATACGTTTTCCGTGTAAAGCGCAAAAGCCTTCTTCACATCCGGTTGACCCGGCCTCATCAGTGCCTCAAGCGAGACCCCGGTGGCATCCAACTGCATGGCTACGGACTTGATTTCGTTTTCCATGGTTTGCATGCTTGTTGTCGCTTCCTTGGCACGCTCCCTGCCCGTTGTATCGCACCCCGCTGCATTCACAACGGCGAGGATGAACATCGCGAAGAAGAAATGCTTCAGTTGAATTGTCGGTTTCATTGGCTTACCCCTTTCTTTATGTTTTCTCTGGATCGGTGAGATTATGACAAAGTTTGTTGTTGAAACCACCACCATCTTCATGGGCGGATCATTCATTTGTTGTGTGCCTCTGCAGATCGGATCTTTTTTTTCAACACCGTCGGCATATTCTCGACGGCTTTTTCCGAGCCGAGCAGGATCGCGATCCACCGCGTGCCTGGGTTGCTCTCAAAAGCAAATTTCATGGACATCGTCAGCGGCACACACAGAATGACGCCGATAGGGCCAAGCAAACCTCCCCAGACCATGAGGGAGAGGAACACGACCAGGGTCGAGAGCCCGAGCTTTCGGCCCATCAGCCGCGGCTCGACCACATTTCCGAGAATGAAGCCCACGACGAGATAACCCCCCGCGACCAGTGCGGCTGGTCCAAGACCGAGTTGGATGAGCGCCAGGAATACGGGAGGAATGGCCGCAATGATGTGCCCCAGATTGGGTATGAAGTGAAGTACAAAGGCAACGAAACCCCACAGGACGGGGTAGTCGACCCCAAGGAAGTACAACCACAGCCCCAGGATGACCCCCGCCGCCAAACTAATGATGGTCTTGATGATCATGTAGACCTTCATATCATTGAGAAACTTCGTGAACTGGGGAAATACCTGTTTTGGATCGCCGAGCACGGAACGCAGCTTGATGGGAAAGCTTGAGACCTCAAGAAGAATGAATGTTACCGTGAGTAAGACGAGGATGAGGCCGGAAAGCGCTGAGCCCATCCCCGTGAACAAGCCGGCTGCCAGACTCAAGACCGACCCCGGATTAAGGTATTCAAGCAGGACCTTGGTCGTGACGTTGATATGTTTGGTCGCCAACATGGCCCTGAGCTCCTGGACTTGGTCCAGGATGCGTTTTTGGTAGAAAGGCAAATCCTCGGAAAGCGTGTTAAGAGACGTTCCCACCACGACGACGGAAATCAGCAGAACAGCAAGCATGGCTGTCATGACGATCATGACCGCCAGAAAAGGAGGCACGCGCTTTCGTTCCAGCCACCTCACCGGCGGCGTTCCGATCATGGCAAGGAACACGGCGACAAGGAACAAGGCAACAACCGATTGCGCCTGGTTGACGCCATAGATGATGATCACGAGCGATGCCGTGATCACGAGGATGCGCATTCCGTCGAGGGGATGAGATTGGTCAGCCATTTGTTCTCCTGTCTCCGTCAACTCTTCACAACTCGCTCACCTGCCATCCGCTCCTTGCCCGTGCGTGTTTTCTACCCGGTTTCGTCAAAGTATACGGCGGATTCATTGCGATTGGTATCGACCGAAAGAATGAAAGAGGAGTTAATCCCTTATCGACTTATCCGTTGCCGAGCCGGTGAAAAACCGGGAAATATCCGAGCTGGCCGAATCATACGCAATGACGCCAAAGATGAGGAGGAGAATACCGCCGGCACGAAGTGCAACCGAAATTGTTTTGTTCATGAACGGACTCTTGATTTGGCTCCCAGGTCGAAACCCTTTCGGGTCTTCTCTTTCCCGGCAAAGTCGGTGACAAATCTGACAGCGTGAACGAACTCGAACGTGCAGACCTCGAACCACTTGACCGGGTTCCAGACATGTTTGTACCATTGCCGCCAGATATTCTGGAAATACGAACGCGTATAAACACCGTGAAACGGATTCTTCTTCATCAACCACACCCTGGGGATGGACGGGATCTTGATTTCCGGTATCTCATGCTGCAATGTTTTATAGTACCCGACGATCTCCTTCGCATTGAGAGCTCTCCAATCGACGATCTCCTGCCTGGTCGTGGCAATTAACGCGAACCATGCCTCCTCGGTCCTGGATTTTGGACGGCTCCTGAGCCATACTTCCTGGAGTTGGAAATACAGTCCGATGAGGCCGCGCAATCGTTGAGCGGCAAACAGGAAACGCCCCCACCAGAACGGAAGGAACGCTTCTTCCGGGAAACCGGGACGGCGGTCCTTGCGATCCCGGAGCGTCCAGAATCCACAGTTCATCGGATGGAGGCGTTCGATCCGCGACGCGGAGAGATACCATCCAAAAAAAGAGATCCGGTCCCAGTAATGCCACCGGTCCTGCCGCCACACTTTCAGTACGTTAACCATATGCTCGGTGGAATAGAACTGTTCCCATGACTCATACCACGCTTGCTGTAATTCTTCGCGCGTCATGCGTTCCGGCTCCACCGCCACGTGCGCCGAATCATACGTGTTGAGGTCCTCGTGCATCCACCGGCCTTCGTTCCACCACACCTGGTGATCCTTCGATCCCGGAAGCGGTGCGAGAATGTAGAATGAAGCGGCATCGAATTCCATGCGCTGCAGTTCGGCGATATCCTCTTTGATGCTCTCCGGCGTATCGAACGGCAGTCCCAGAATATACCCGGCATGACAGGTGATCCTGAGAGCATGACAATGATCGACAAGATCTTTGTACTGATGAACCTGGTTCTGAAATTTTGTTTCCGCCCGGAGGTTCTCTTTATTGACGCTTTCCACTCCGAAGAAGATCTGATTGCACCCGGCGCGGGCTGCGAGTTCGAAGAAGTCACCCCCCGGCATCTTCCTGGCCGCAAGGTCGCTCTGCATCATGAACGTGAAGGGGATGTGCTCGTGTTCTTTCAGATGGATCAACTCGTCGAAGAGCTCGCGCCACCGGGGGTTGCGCGCGATGTTATCGTCGGTGAAGAAGCAATGACTGACGCCCGCCTCGTGGTAACTCTGGCGGACAAATGCCGCCACCTGCCTCGGATCCCGGCATCGCATGGTTCTCCCCTGCACGTTGATGATCGTACAGAAGTCACAGTGAAACACACAGCCACGCCCGGTATCGAGTGTCGCGAATTTCGACGCAGATTTCTTGAAGTCGTCCTTCGTGAGTCGCGGTATCGGGAGGTTCGTGATATCGGGTGTGGGGTTCAGGAAATTATACAACCGTTTCGGACTCCGCCGGACGACGTCCTCCAGCACGGTGGCCAACCTTCCGTTCTCCACTTCGCCAGCCACGAGGACTATACCCCTGGATGCGGCTTTTTTGAGGTCATCCGTTTCACCGATCATCGCGAGCATGCCGCTGACGTGAAAGCCGCCGATCAGGACGGGAACGCCGTGCGGGAGAAACCACGAAGCGATATCTGTTGCGCGGGGAAACTGATTCGACTGCACACCAACCAGCATGACGATCGATCGGACCCCCGGTCGTCTCGATCGCGCAAGGATGTCCTTGACCGGCACGTTTTCGTACGCTTCATCGATGGCATGGACATGGACACGAGATCCCTTGAAGAACGGGGAGTTCACAATATCCCGTGTGAGCGTGGCCATCTGGCTCAGGGTGTTGCTCCGGATCACGCAGACCTTCATTTTGATCGGATAGCCGTCGTCGGTATAGTTGGTGGCGCGGACGAGCGTCACATCGAGCTCGCTCACACCATGGGATGAGGCCGTGTCCCGGTTCGTGGAAGAACCGATCGGTGAAGTTTCTTCCGCAAAGGCGTGGCTTTGTTGCATGGTTCCTCCCGTCTGTTGAGAGTGGTAGAAAAAGTCCCGGCAAAAAATACTTCCGCTACAGCGCAAACCCCACCTGTACGTTCAGCAAGACCCTTGACTTTTTTCCAATGGAGAGGAACGGGGTAACTTCCAGACCAAGATTGATCTTCTTGATGAGATCGATTTCGAATGTCCTCATCAACTCGACCAGGTCCAGGAACATCGACAGGGCGAAACCGCCACGGCCAACCCCCACGTCGATCGGCGAGTTGACTCCGAACGTTCCCAGGCCAAGGCTGACGGGAAATCGAATCCCCGATTCCGCGTTCACATGGTAGAATCGCACCATCGCGCTGGTGTTTCCATATTCGATGCTATCCCTGGACCGTGTATCGTACAGCACCTTGGGTATGCCGAGCGAAAAACCTGTTTCGATCGTCGGGCCTCGTACACGGAAATAGCGCGTGAAGGAGTTGGATCCATCGTACGCACCAAGCGTGATGGTGTAGTCCGGTTCGATGTTGACCCTGATCATGGACCAGGCGGGGAGGGAGTCGAGCGGCAGACGCACGCGTCCGAGTTCATCCCAGCTGATGGCAGCATACGCTCCATAGGCTTTGCGGTATTGGCTGAACATGGCACGATCCCGATCCGGATTGCCATGACTGCGAAACGTCACCACACGCCGCTCGAACGTTTGCGCCGTGGTTCCGTCGCGCAGCAGCACCGACGTCCTGATCGTGGCGAACTGCGGTCCCATCCGGGGGCGGATCTTGTCCCGCTGGAACACGACGTGGAGAGCTCGTATCTGCCAGCCATCCAACGTCATGGCCGTATGCGGATCGCTGCTGCCGTCCGACGGGGCGATGCTCACATACTGGCCCAGGTGCTCAACGACTTGATGCTCCTCCACGTCCACGGCACGACCGGTCTCATAGAGGAAACGCTGGCCGCCTGCATGGATAATTCTGAGCAGGATGCGGTACGATCCCGGTGTGATGGTTTGAGGGATGATGGCGAAATACGTACTCTCATCGGAAGCACGGAACGTCGTTCCCTCCATCTCCATCATCGGAGTAAGAGCCGCTGTTGCCGCGCTCTTCATTCGCTGAATGACCAGCCGGGCGGTATCGCCGGGGAAATAGACCGGCTTATCCAGATCCATGGAAATACCTTCATCCTCGAACGTCGACCGGATGAGCGTGGTGCTTCTCGGCTGTGCCGTTGTGTTCACGGCAACAAGCATGCACAGAAACATCAGATGGTAAAAGAGAGACTTAAGCATACTCTTGTCCGATTATTCCTCTCATCCTGAAGATGGTCTTTGCATCGAATGTTCCTCGGGGTCTTTTCTGTCCAGCGCGTTCCGGACAACCCGAAGAATGTCATCCGCCATGTAGGGCTTTTGGAGAAAGTCTTTCGCCCCGCCTTTCACGAGCTCAGATTTAATGTCCGGGCCGAAAAATCCGCTGGCAAAAACCACCTTGACCCCGGGATGAATTTCTTTGAGTCTTCTGAACTCCTCGGCCCCTGTCATTTTGGGCAGCCCCAGATCGGTGACTACAAGAGCGATCTCTAGTTCGTGGTTTCTGTATACTTCGATCGCCTCCGCGCCATCATGGGCGACCAATACCCCATATCCCTTCGACCTGAGCAGCAAGCGCATCATCTCCAGGAGATCGGGTTCGTCCTCCACGAGTAAAATCGTCTCCGTACCGCCGGACTCGAAGGGCTTTGCCGGGAGAGGGTCAACCTGCTTCACGGCGATGTTCGGAAGCGGGAGGTAAATCCGAAAGGTCGATCCGTGTCCCAATTTGCTCTCCACATCGGTGAAGCCCTGATGTGCCTGCAGAACGCCATACACGACGGCCAATCCCAGCCCCGTTCCTTTCCCCTGGGGCTTCGTCGTGAAGAATGGGTCAAAGATCCTTCGGCGTGTGAGTTCCGTCATGCCTTCTCCAACATCAGCCACACTGATGCAGATGTACGAATCCTGATCGGCGGCTGGGAATTGTTCTTTCAATTGTTCTCCGGCATGCTTCTCGACTGCGATCGTGATGGATCCGCCATGGGGCATGGCATCCCGGGCGTTGACGCAAAGGTTTAAGAGCGCTTGATGGATCTGTGGCCGGTCTGCAAGGATGAGCGGGATGTCTTTTGAAAAGGTTGTCTTGAATGTGATGACCTTGGGGAAGGTCTGCTCGAGCATGGAAACAAGCTCCAGAACCAGGTCGGTAAGACGTATCGGTTCAAACGAGACTTCGGTTTTCCGCGCAAACGTGAGAATTTGCCGCACGAGCTCCGCGCCTCGATGGACCGCCTGATGAACCGACGCAACGTTCTCGGACAGTTTCCGTGCATCGAGTCTATTGTTCTCGATGAGGTAGGTGTACCCAAGAATAATGGCAAGGATGTTATTGAAGTCATGGGCAATACCGGCCGCCAGTGTGCCGATGCTCTCCCCCTTTTGCGATTCGAGCAGTTGCTGCTGGAATTTCTTCTGATCCGTTATGTCGGTGGCGACGCCGACAAGCGCGACCAACTCTCCCTGTTTATCCCGAATAGCTGAAGTGGAGAGTGAAATCGGAAAATTGTGTCCATCTTTCGTCCGGTTTATGAGTTCACCGGTCCAACCTTCCTTCAATGTCGATTGGAAGATGCCAGGTGAGGTCTGGGGAGGGCTGTCCGGTGATCGTACCACGTTAATGTTCTTTCCCACGATTTCCTGTTCGGTATATCCATAGGTTTCCAGAAATGCGTTGTTCACGAAGAGGACGATATCCTCCAGGTCCGTGATGCTCACACACTCCACAATGCTCTCCAGCGTATGGGCGAGAAGGGCAATCCGCTTTTCCGCCTGTTTCCGCTCGGTGATATCGCGGAAATACCAGACGCGGCCATAGTAGCGATCGGCCGGCCCGACCATCGGGGCGGAGTAGCGGTCAAAGATGCGTCCATTCTTGAGAACAATTTCGTCCTGGATCGTTTCCTGTCTGTGCTCATAAATGTATTGAACGCGCAGTTGAAATGACGTCGAGTCCACCACCATGCTCGAAACAAACTTTAACACGGGCTCATCGGCATTCTTCTCTATCAACTCCCGCGTGATACCCCACATCTGGATAAACCGTTGATTGTACGATATTATAGTGGCGTCTTCATCGACGACAAGGATACCATCGATCGCTGCTTCCTGCTGTGTGGACAAAATGAGGTTCCTGAATTGCAGCTCTTCTTCCACCAGTTTGCGGTCGGTCATGTCCGTGACGATCCCGATGTGGCGGATCAGTGTATTGGCGGCATCCCTGACTTGAAAACCGCGGACGCGAATCCAGCGGATCTCGCCGCCCGGCCGCACGATGCGGTACTCGATGTCCAAACTCAAGTTGTGTTCCGTGAGCGCATTGAAGGCGGCCACCACACGCTCACGGTCCTCCGGTAGTATGAAGTCGGACCACTGTTGAGGATTTGCATACAGGCTTTCCACGGAACGGCCCCAGATTCGCTCAAAGGCGGGGCTGAGATAGTGCACCTCGCTCATGTCCGGCGAACGGATCCAAAACGCATCGGTGATATTGTCCGCCAACTGGTGGAATTTCTTGTCGCTCTCGCGCAGCGCATTCTCCGTCTGCTTGCGCTCGGTGATTTCGTTAAAACTTCCTTCATACCGGAGGATGCGGCCACTGTCATCTCGGATCGCCTTTGCATTCTCCGATATCCAAATCTTGGTACCGTCTTTTCGATAGACCTCATACTCGAAATTACTGACGGCTCCATCGCATGCCATGAGTCGTTTGAATTCCTCCCTGCGGTGAGGATCAACATAGCCCTGCATGGCGATATCGGATCGTTGCAGCATGAGTTCTTCGGGTGAAGCGAATCCAAGGATACGTGCCATCGCCTGGTTGACTGTGAGGAACTCTCCTTCCGGAGACGTTTGGAAAATGCCATCGACGGCGTTTTCAATAATCGAGCGATATTTATTTTCGGCTTTTCGAAGCGCCTCTTCCGTCTTCCTGCGCTCGGTGATATCTTCCCCTGAACTCACTACCCCAATGATCCTACCCGCTTTATTGGTCACCACTGCATTGGACCAGGCGATAAGTCGTTCCTGCCCCTTCTTGGTGATGATGGGATTTTCAAAGCGCTCCACCGGCTCGGTCTGTCCGGTCATGAGTTGGTCAAACGCTGCGCCGGTCCTCTCTTTTTGATCCCGCGGCAGAAAGTCGATCCAATCCCGACCGATGATCTCTTTATCGACATAACCTAGGATTTCGCATCCCTTCTTGTTGATCAGGATGACTTTTCGGTCGGCGGCCAAAACAAGGATGATGACGTCGGCGATATCCAGATACTGTTGTGCCCGATCTTTCTCTTTCTGCAACGCCTCTTCAGTCTGCCTGCGGTTTGTGATGTCACGGATATTGCACTGGATAACCTTCTTGCCGTTGATAGCGTAGACATTGCTGACAAACTCCACCTGTCGAGCTTGTCCATCTTTAGTCTGTAATGGCAAATCATCGTATCGTATGTATTCCTCTTGCTGCAGTTCTTTAAACCGGGCTTTGCTCTCTGCGGCATCCTGAAATGCGCCGATCTCCCACAGTCGTTTTCCGATCACTTCATCCGCTTCATATCCGAGCAATTTCAGAATGAAGGGATTCGCGTCGGTAATGGCGCCGGTTTCCGCGTTGAGAATCAGGATGCCGTCCTGGGCAGATTCAAAGAGCCGCCGGTAGCGGAGCTCGGACGTACGCAGGTCGCTCATCGATGGGTGATGGTCCCCTGATTTTCCTTGCCCGGGGCCATTCAGCAATGATGCGATCTCATACACTGCCTGCGAAACGGATTTCAATTCCGCGGTCAGGGGGCGCCTGTAGTCTTGCTTCTTCCCGTTCTTCTTCATCCTGAAACGCTCCATCCGCTTTCTTTATTCAAGAGCCGGTTCCTTCGTCTGTGTGG
>JBBEBV010000311.1:0-1334 GCA_040882165.1 Bacteroidota bacterium | reverse complement strand
CTGAAACGCTCCATCCGCTTTCTTTATTCAAGAGCCGGTTCCTTCGTCTGTGTGGTGTGAGGTTGTTGTGCTGTCTCCCTCCAACACCCCCACCCTGAATGCTCCTGTTTGTACTTTGATCGCCCAAAGCGTGCAGGTCGGTAGAATAGTTCGATCCCCTCGCTCATCGCCGGCCGCACGTACGAGGGAAGGTCGGCGCAATCGCAGTGCCCGACTCCAGCCGTCGTCTGTGCCATTCCCTTGAGCTCAGTCAGCGTACGGTCGTACTTGGTCTCGACGGAACGCAAAAATGCCTGCACGCGGTCCACATCGTACACCGCGACGCTCACCGCCGTTTGAACGTCTTTTGTGAGCCGGTCAAAGGCCTGGTGAGCGAATGTCTTTGCAAATGCAGGAACATCCCCCTTCCGCACCCTGAGATCCAGCCGCTCGAGGGAATGGAGGTCGAAGTACGACAAATGAAGGTTGTCGGGAGATGCGATGATGGTTTGCGCAAAGGGTCCAAGAGTGCCGATCGTGTACGGGGTACCGCCAAAGCATGTGGAGAGGATCATCAGATCGAACCTTCCGGGATGCGGTGTGAAGCCTTTCAACCCTTCCGCGAGGTCTTGAACGGTGAACGCCCGATCCGGAGAGGATGCATGGTAGCCAGCGCCATCGAATTCAGGGATCTCGTGACCGAAGTACATGAACACCGTCACCCTCTCGCGCAGGGTGTCCGCGCGGAACCGGCGAAACAATGTCAACTCCGGATCAAGAGGGGAGCCTCCCTCGTCGCGCCAGTACGATCCCTCGGCGATGAGCCGCCCGTTCCGGTAATACGAGAACTCCCCATCCCGAAGAGGGAAAAAGAACAGGAAGTGCCGGCGGGGTTTTTGGTGAAAAAGAAACACCTCGGCCTCCGGGTTTCGCTGAGCGACCCGTTTCGCCGCCGCCAGAGCTACTTCGTCCGCTCTGGTGGCGTTCCCGTCCGTATCGTGGTAGAGATAGTCGCCGTCACCGTGGATGATACACACAAGAGAGTACGGCGTCCCGGGAAGAGCCTGCTCCGCCTGTTGAGCGTCACGCTGAACGGCAAGGTCGGCGCTGCACGAAGACAGCAACAGGACAAGTGCCGCACAGCACGCGCACATGAGAAGGGGAGGGTACTGCGCTCCCCCGATCGATCGGCTGTGGGGGTCTCGCATGTCGAACTCCTGTAAGAATCGCTCCCGGAGGGACTATTTTGCCAGGAGCACAATCAAGCTCGTCCTGCTTTTCCTGCACTGTCGCACGGAGGCGATCGATCCCATCGTGATCGGCCTGCGAAATCGACGGCATACCCTGCTTGGGCG
>JBBEBV010000310.1:0-15513 GCA_040882165.1 Bacteroidota bacterium | reverse complement strand
GAGCAAAATCGTAGTTTGGATGGATTGCCAGTATGGATTCCGGTCCGGGGAGGGAGAGAAATCCATAGCTGAGTACAAGAAGGCATGCGACGAACCCTGCAAGCGGACCGGCGACGCCGATATCGAACATGGCTTTGCGCGAAGGGACGATGGAACGGGTTCGGATCACCGCGCCGAGTGTCCCGAAGTTCAGAAGGAACGGGAGGGGCGGAAACGGAATGAAATACGGAAGTGTAGCCTTGACGTTGTGATACCGTGCGGCGAAGTAATGGCCGAACTCGTGACACCCTAGGATAAAGAGGATTGCTGCAGAGTACTCGATGCCGCGGAAGAAATTCTGAAGCTCGAACGGATTATACCCGACCCACTGTACTCCGGCAACGGTTGTAGTAAAAAACGTAAGCAGGAAGAGCAGGATGTTCAGGAGGATGCGAAGATCCGGAAGGGATCTTGTGCGGTTTTCAGGAGCGTCCAGAGCGGAAAACTGGTCTTCTTGACTCATTCAAAAGCCGGTGGATTGGGAATAGGTAGATAGGGTTGTCGCCCTGCAGGAATTCTACGGGTTGCCAGGCCAGAAGGCTTGATGAAACCGCCTTAAGTACGATGTGCAAAATAGCAAAACTTGAGGCCGAAACAAAATAAAAACTCCGACAGCGATCTGTAAGCTCCACAGAGCGCTGTCGGAGAGAGAAACTAAACTTCAAACTCTATTTCTTGTTAGGGCTTCGGGATATCATCCGGAGGTGTTGGTCCGCTTCCGCCGAAGGCAAGAGGTTTTGGAATATCATCTGGAGGGGTTGGTCCACTCTCCAAAGCGCGAGGTTTTGGGATGTCATCAGGCGGAGTCGGTCCGCTTCCAAGTAATTTTGTGGTCACTTCGACCGAGGTGTCGCTGGTGTAAGCAGCAAACGAAATTGCATAGTTAGCTATGAACGTTATAGCAAGTGCGGCTGCTATAGCGCGGAAACGTTTTGCGGTGCGGGACTTGAACATGATGACTCCTTGTGAAAGTGAGAGAGGGTGAATTGTGATTTGAATCACTGGTTTGGTGCGTTTGGAGTGCTTAGAACACCGTCAATTTTAACTAATTTTCGATGATTGTCAAGCTCTAAGACGAGGTTTCGCAGGTCAGTTCAAGCGAGGATGGCCCAGCATCTCAATAAGGCGTTCTATTGCAACAACTTAACAGAATATTCTGTTTAGGTCGCGTGGCTGGCCGACGCAAATTTTTCCTTGACATCTGGCTAAGACAGTGCTATATTCGTTGTGCCTAACGACAGGAAAAAGGAATGAAACTGCTAAAGAGAATTGGATTCATATGGGGAGGGTCGCTTCTTCTGGCGCTCATCCTCCTCGCTATCCTCCCGCATCGTGACTTGAAACTCGCAGAGTCGACTATTCAGGCGATAACTCTTCTCATCGGCATCGTCGCATTTTATATTTTCCTGAAGGACCCCAATTCAAAGAACAAGCCGATCTTTCTGAACTTTGCGATCTGCTTCGGAGTGTGGGCAACGTACTTCTTGTCGGCCTTTGTAGGGAAGGTTTTCTTTACAAGCGAATCCTTCGCCAGTTTCTACTCCTATCAGTATTTTACAGCGGTGAATTACTTCCTCATTTCATTCTGCATCGTCTATGTAGTCTTTGACTCCCTTTTTAATGATTTCAGAACTTACAAAAAGTATGTCTTGACGTTGATGGTTGTCGGAGGCACTTTTGCCTATTATTTCAATCCGTTTTTTGAGAACCCGAAATACTTATACTCGACTCCTGATATTGTTGATCTTAGGGCGGTCCGGGCTTCCGTAGCTCAGCTGAGAGAATCCGGAAATCAGGATATTACTCCGGAAGACATCGCAAAGGTAACGAATCTTGCGGCGTGGGCTCACGGTGAACAAGTCGGGACTCTTTTCGACGATCAAAAAGTCCGGCGTGTGGTGGAGTTGTCCTCTTACCTGGAGGGAGATAATTCCGTTGTGCTCCTACTCAAACCGCTCTATTTAAATACGATCTACATTAACGTTCTCTCCCTTGTCTTTGTTTTCTTGTTCTTCGGGTATCAGTACAAAAACGACCCACCGCAAGGGGCGTACATAGAAAAGATCATCTTTTTGTTCCTGCCTTTCTGCTCGCTTGAAATTCTTCACCATTTCAGTTACATTAAATCGGTCGAATGGGGGACGTTGGTTGATCTTCATCGGATAGGTCAGTACCTGACATTCTTCAATCTCGTGGCACTTCTAGTCTTCTTCAGTCTGCGCTTGCGCTTTATTACGAGCATCAAAGGCGAGTTTTATGAGCGAGAACTGGTTTCTGACCCTGAACATATTAGTCGTTGGCGCGACGCTTTTGATAATCTCGTTGTACGCCATTTTCTTGACCCGAAGACGCTTCATGGAAGGCTTCTTGCACCGCGCACGCCAGGAGGAAAGACCTAATTTTCTTCAGCGCATGATTCTTAAAATCTTCGGTTAATTGTCTTTACGCATAAGGAGCGTTGTATGATACAGCTAGCAGATCCCACAATCATCGGACGCAGCAAGTCCGTCGAACAGCTCAAGAAGCAGATTGCCAGGCTCTCCAAACATCCGAAGGATGTGGTGATCGTCGGTGAGCCGGGCGTCGGGAAAGGCGTTGTCGCAAAACGGATTCATACGGAGCGGCACGGCAGCCTCGACGGCCAGCATCCGTTCCAGTCCGTGAACGCTTTCGTCATCGATGATAAGGAACTGGACGCGACCCTTTTCGGATTTGACAAGGGAGTCCCCGGAATGCCCCCAACCACCAAGCGAGGTCTGTTCGAACTCGCCGAAGGGGGGACCGTCATGATCGAGGAGATCGAGGAAGCAAGCTTCCGGAACCAGATGAAGATTCTCGAGTTTGTCCGTGAGCGGAAGGCAAAACGGTTGGGAAGCGATGAGGCGCGTCCGGTCAACGTGCAGATCATGATGACTATGAAGAAGTCGGCAGATGAACTCTTGGAGAGCCACAAGCTTTACGAAGAGTTGTACAACGAAATCAAGAAGTTTGAGGAAGTGCCGATCTACCCTCTGCGCGACCGCCCCGAGGATATCCCTTTGCTGGTGAAGCATTTCGTCAGCGAGATCTGCTCCGATCTCGGCATTAAAGACGTGGCCATCGATATCAACGCCATCGATGTCCTGGTGCGCCACCCGTGGAGAGAGAATATCCGTGAGCTGAAAGCGGTCATCGACAAGTCGATCCTCTTTTCATCCGGCGGGAAGTTTGTGCTGCCCCCGGAGCTGGCCGACGAGAAGACCGAAGTTGTGAAGATGATCAACAATGTCGTCGCTGGACAGGAATTCGTTCTGGATAACTCGCTGGACGTCATCGAGAAGGGGATCATCGAGCGGGCATTGAACAGGTTCACGTTCAATCAGTCCAGGGCCGCCTCCTTCCTCGGTATGACCGAGCAGACGCTTCGGTATAAGCTCAAACGACTCGCAATACCGAGCGCCCGCCAAAGACGATAAAGAGACACTATTATATATGGTTGTATGGTTGTCCAAACGCCCTCTTTCACGAGGGCGTTTGTGTTACCGGGGGGATAGCCAGATGGGATTGGTCATGCAGAAATGCTCCTGCCGGTCGAACGATTGCTCCGCAGAAGTCCAAACTTCAGCCCGGACGTAACAGGATTCATCGATCGTGAGCCTGAGTGTCTCCTCCAACTGAAAATGTTTCTGATCCGATTTCACGTCCATTATCAACTTCTCGTAATCCGCCCCTATAACTCCTAGAAAAATCCTTGCAGAGGATATCCAACCCATTGTCAGATTTGATAGTATCCTCAATTCGATTAGAACATCCTTGCAGGTTATCGTCCCTCCAATATTCCCCCGCTCTCCGGGGTTGCCTGTAGCATGCATGGCCGCAACCGGACCGTCTGAGATGATCATACATCCGGAAGCAAAAGTGCCGAGTAAGGCGTCTTCCGTGAGTGCTCCGGAGAAAAACACACCGGTCCTGATTTTTCCAAAAGTCTGGACATCCATTTCCCTCAACTTGAGGAACGGTATCTGGAGTTGCCGGAAACGGTTGTAATTCCCATGGGCATCATTCCCCGCTATGATGAAGAGCTTCATTCCCTCCAACAAAAGTCTTACCCAGTTATGGTAGCCTTCCCGGAAACCCTCGTCGACTGCGCCGTTGGCAATTTGGATCCCGGTGAGGTTGTTCGCACGAAGATCCGATATGGCCCAACTTCCCCTGCCGAGGAGGACCCGCTGTAAGAGCGGAACCTTCTCTTTAGGATGTGCAGCATATCTTACTGTATTATCATCTTTTAGCGCAAGAACATCGAGAATTGCATGTTCACTTCTGGTATGCAGCCAGCGCTCGGCGCTGTCCCCGGATCCGGGTACGAAAGTCCTGTTGCCAAGCAGGAGAAGGTGGACATTCTCTCCGGCGGCATTCCGGACGGTGGCCTCCTCCCCCCGGACTACGATAAAGTCTTCGCAATTGCCGTTGAGGGTTGCAACTTCCTGCTGGAGTGCGTGCCATTTTGGAAGGGAAGGATCATTCTCAAGGTAGTTGTCGACCTTATCGTCAAGGTCGTACGAATGGTCGGTGGCGCAGAAAAAAGAGAGGCCCATAGCCCGGCAGAGGGTGCGGGATGCCTCCAACGGGGCTCCATATTCTACCTGGTCCTCTGTATAGCTGGAGTGAGTGTGAGCATCGCCGAGAAAGAGGCCGTCGAGACTGGGGAGAGGTTCCGAATCGACGAAAACACGGAGTGGTTTGTGGCTTGAAGTCCGGTAATTATCGTTGCGGTAGGTCTTGTTCTTACCCCCCGCATTGATGGTGAGCGCTACGTCCAATTCAACCCAACCCGTATATCCTTCGACCTCGATATAAAAAACCTTCCACCAGTAAGGTGTCTTCAAGTTCACGGGCTCGGGGAGAATCTCGATTTGCCTCGTCAATCCCGACTCACTCTTCAGCGTACCGTGGGCCTTGATCAATGTGCACGGATAGTGGTGGGCGTCCTTTGCCAGGAGAAGGAGGGGGAGGTGTTGGCCGGGTTCAATTCTTCGGGGAGCATCGGCAAGGATCTCGGGTTCCCGTTTCTTCAAAAAGCTCAGAAAATAGCGGAACCGATAATGCGTTTCAGCATACAGTAACAGAGGAAGAAGCCACGTGGGATCCGGGACCGGGATCAAAAAGCTCTGCCTTTCCAGACAACCTTCCCCCCAAAAAGCACTATGAAAGGAAGAGTCATAACATAAAGAATATAATAGAGTTGAAAGGCGTAAAAGTATTTGAGCAAACCAGTTCGCTGAAGCTTATTCAAGGTTTGATAGAGAAATAGATAGTCCGCCAGGAACTTCATGAGCAGGGCAGAACTCGCGATCAGAAAGCTGCCCCACAGAAGAGTCCCGAGGATGAAGAGGTGGGCAAGATAACCGATCGCCATGATACCGAAACCGGTCAGGTTGATATCCAGCCCCCCCTTTCCCCAGCGGTGTTTTTGGCGGAGCAGCTCTTTGAATGTGGAGCAAGGCTGGCTCACGACGAGGAGGTTTGGGTCGATCGGATATAAATAGTCCCAGCGCTTGGTCCTGACTATTGCCCGAAACAGCACAAAGTCTTCCGTAACGCTGAAAGGGATGTTTTCATAGCCACCGACATCGACATAGGCCGCCTTGCGAAAAGAGAGGTTGTTGCCAATCGTGCTGAGCGGATGATACAGCGAGACCGTCGACGACGCGAGGCCCAGGAGGTAGGCCCAGTCCAGTGATTGTATTCCCTCGAACCAGGTTTCCGCTTTTTGCAGCGTCATGCCCCCGACGATGCCGACCCCGGAGTCGTAGCGCTGTGCCGTGTGTTCCACCCAGGTGGGCGGAACCGTGCAATCGGCGTCTGTGATCAAAATGATTTCGCCCCTGGACTGCTCGATGCCACGGTGCAGAGCGTTCGTTTTTCCACGCAGGGTTGGGTGTTCGAGCGCAGTCACGATTCTGAAGTTTGTATACCGGGCGCCCCATTGCCGGCAGAGGGCAGCCGTTTGATCAGTTGAGTGATCGTCCACCACAATCACCTCGAACCGGTCTGCCGGATAGGTTTGTTGAAGAACAGTCCCGAGGCAGGCGGGTATATTTTTTTCCTCGTTGCGTGCCGCAATGATGACAGAGACAAACGGTTGATGTCCCGGGACCCGTTTGTCTCTCGTACGCCGTATTCCGACCACGAGCGCGGTCACTTGCGAAAGGTACAGAACGAGGAGAATGATACAGAGATGTTCGAGAGTCATACGGTTGGGTGTGGCACGATCACGGCAATGAAAGAGGTATCAATATACGAATCCCTGTCATAGACTTCAATCGACCGGAGTACGGGGATTACGGCACGACCCTTTTGACGCCGGCATCGCTCTGGGCCATGTTCCGCCGACGAATCAACGAGGCCTTCGGAAGAAACAAGAGGCCTATCGCCGACGGAAGTAAAATGTTGGTGAGGAACAGTACGACCGCCGCGTTGAAAGAGGCCGCAGAGGATACTCCCAGACGCGCAAAGAAATAGACCGATCCGGCCTCCCGAATTCCGATGTCGGCAATAGAGACGGGGAAGACGGATTTTGCTGCCATCATGGCTGAGAATCCCAGAAAGGAATCAACGAACGGTACCGCGGTAAATGCGTTTAAAAAGAAAAAGACCTGGAGGGAGAGAACGGCAAAGGAGGCGACGGTCAACACGAATGCCTGAGACAGTTGAGCAATGGTGAGCAATCCGATGGTTTGTTCGTACTCCCGGACCCATGAGCCATGCCAACGATTGGGAAGGAAGTGCGGGAGCCTCGAAAGGAGATCGGTCCGGAAAAAAAGGATCAAGGGACCTACCAGGGCCGTTGCCATAATTATGCTTCTGCTGAAAGACGGAGAGAGCATCACGATTGCCACGCATGGCCCGCCGACGAGGATCAGCAGAAGAAAGAATTGAAGTTTATCCAGAAGACCGAGGGAGATGCTTTGGGCTGGGGAAAGCGACGAGACAAGGAGGGAACGTCCCGGTATTTCCCCGATCCGTCCCGGTGTGAACGACCCAACCGCAATGCTGAAAATGAGCGACGAAGATGCCTCAGACCATCGAGCGTTCGCGTTTACGGTCTTCATCAGCCAGAGCCATTTGAAAACCTGGAGACCGATGTGAGGAATGACCAGAAGGCTGCCGATGATAAGTGGCGCGCTCTCTGCATTGGCAAAGGCTCTTGAAATATCGCTCAGGGAGATAGTGCTGAGCAAGAAAACGAGAACGGAAATTCCGATGGCGATTCTGAGAAGAAAGGCAAGAAATCCGGTGCGTTTTCCTGGAGTACTGTCCAATGCGTTCTCTGGTCCCCGGTAATTGATCATCGCGGTTGTTGGTATCGTGACTGATGAAGATGGGGAGAATTCCGTTGAAAAGGAAGTGGGAGAAGAACTTGTCCGGAGCTTGAGTCATTGTGTGTTTTGTGGAACGTGCCGGAGGGGAACCTCTCACATTGAAACTTGTGAACCAGACCGGTATATTGGAGCCGTAAACTTCCTATGGAGCTTCTATGAATGCCCTGGTTATTGGGATTGCAGGAGGGACCGGCTCTGGAAAAACGACCGTGACGAAAGCAATCCTTGCTCAGTTGGACGAGGGACGCGTCGTTGTTGTACAGCATGATTCTTATTACAGGGATATTTCGGCTTATGAAGGCCTGACTCCCGACAAGATCAACTTTGATCATCCCGATTCGCTGGAGACAGAATTACTCGTCCAACACATCAAGGACCTTAAGGTGGGAAAGGCCGTTGAACAGCCATTGTATAACTTTGCCACGCACCAGCGGATGAAGGAAACGAAGAAGGTTGAACCGAGGGAAATCATTATGGTGGATGGCATATTGCTGCTGGTGGACAAAAATCTCCGGGACCTCTTTGATATCAAGATTTTTCTTGATACGGACGGGGACGAACGTCTTATTCGAAGGATTAAGAGGGATATCCTCGAACGCGGCCGCTCGGTCGATTCCATTATGAGTCAGTATATGAACACGGTGAAACCCATGCACCTTCAATATGTTGAACCGAGCAAGCACTGGGCCGATGTGATTATTCCGCGGGGAGCGGAGAACACCGTGGCCATCGACATGCTGGTTACTAAAATCAAGTCACTGCTCAGGGAGAAAGTTGTGGAGAAGAATTGAATCAGAGCTTCTCTCATTTCCGCTCATTGATTCAAAAACAAGAACTTTCGAGACCTGATTTCTTGACTCTCCATCGAAAATTGGGTATCTTCGGATCAAATTCTCATCGTTCCTGATGTTTTTCTCAGCGCACTTTGCACTTTGAGCAGGGTAGGGATCGTCCCCAACAACTCACACCTTCGACGGGCACTTCATTACTCAGATCATGCTGTCTCAACCGGCGTACAATAAAACGATCCTTCCGAGCGGTGCACGCGTTATCTCGGAGCGGATTACTTCCGTCCGTTCCGTCTCGATCGGGATTTGGATCGAGGCCGGCTCAAGAGACGAGTCCGAAAAGAACAATGGTATCAGCCACTTTATTGAGCACATGGTCTTCAAGGGGACGAAACGCAGGAGCGTCCGTGAGATCGCGCGGAGCCTGGAGGCAGTTGGCGGATACCTCAACGCGTTTACCGGGAAGGAGCACACCTGTTTCTACGCCCGCGTGCTCGACGAGCATGCGGAGCTGGCACTGGATGTTCTGTCCGACCTTGTCCAGCATCCCACGTTTCCTGAGCGGGATCTGGAAAAAGAAAAGGGAGTCGTCATTGAAGAATTGAAAAATGCCGAAGACGATCCGGATGACATCATTCATGATTACTTCGACAGGGCGGTTTTCGGCAGCCACGCGTTGGGTCGTCCGGTTATTGGCGTCGAGCAGAATCTCCGTGCGTTTACGCGAACCGATCTGATGCACTATCTTCGGCAGCACTATCATCCATCGAAAATGGTGATCGCTGCCGCGGGAAATATCGATCACGAAACCCTCGTTCGACTCAGCAAGCGTTTTCTGAACGCTCCCGGAAAACGGACAGGGAGCGGACATTCCCCGCGTGTCAGGCCGAAATTGCATAAGCCGCACCGCGAGGAATTCCAGAAGCCAATCCAGCAGGCGCACGTGTGCCTGGGAACCCAGGCGTACAGCGTAACAAGTCGCTACCGGTACCCCTTGTTGGTGTTGAACACGCTTCTGGGCGATGGGATGAGCTCGCGTTTGTTCCAGAACATTCGCGAGAAGTACGGCTTTGCGTACACCGTGTACAGCTACGTGAATATGATGAGTGACGCCGGGGTGTTCGGAACCTATGTCGGCACGGACCGCTCCCATGTTAATTTCTCCATCGAGCTTATCATGCGCGAGCTTGAGAAACTGCGGAAGAAGCCGGTCCCCAAGGCAGAGCTTGCTCGCACCAAAGCACAATTGAAGGGGAGCATGATGTTGAGCCTCGAGAGCATCCCGAATCGGATGATGCGGCTCGGAAGTTCGGAGCTGTACTTTGGAGAGCTCAAGCCGATCGATTCCATTATCCAGCAGGTCGATCGCGTGAGCCAGGAGGATGTGCTGGAAGTTGCCAATGATCTGCTGGTCGAATCCCGGCTCACCTCCATCATTTTTCAGCCGGATCAACAGCATGAACGGGCCCGCGCAGACGCCTTGGCATTGGCTGCCCGGAGAAAATAAGGATCAGCGATATGGATATCGCCCATGATATTCAACCGGTGGTAGGGGAGGCGCGAAGTATTTCAACCTCGCTCCGCTCGCGGACAATGCAGGATTCACCAATCCGGAAACTTGCCGCGACCGCCGAGGCGAGAAAAAAGCAGGGGATTAAAGTCTACCATCTGAACATCGGCCAGCCGGACCTTCCGACCCATCCCGTTGTGTTTGAAACCATCCGCCAACTTCAGCTCTCCACGCTTGCCTATGCACCTTCCAACGGTCTTCCCCAGGCCCTCGCCGCCTGGAAGACTTACTACAACCACTGCGGAATCCCGTTGGACGAGAAAGAGATCATCATCACGACCGGAGGGTCGGAGGCGATCATCTTTGCCATGTGCGCCATCTGCGATGCGGGGGATGAGATCATTGTCTTCGAACCTTTCTATACGAACTATAACGGTTTCGCCAGCATCGCCAACGTGCGGCTTGTACCCGTTCCGCTCTCGATCCGGGACGGGTTCCATCTCCCACCCGCAGAGGTAATTGAAAGGCACATCACCTCCCGGACAAAGGGAATTCTCATCTGCAGTCCCGGCAACCCTACCGGGACCATCTATTCCAGGGAAGAGCTTCAGCTCCTGGCGAAACTGGTCAAGCAACACAACCTTTTCCTGTTGTCGGATGAAGTGTACCGGGAATTTGCCTATGAGTCCCCCGCGTGCAGCGTCATGGACTTCCCCGAGATTCACGACCGGGCTGTCTTGCTCGACAGTTCCTCGAAACGATTCAATGTCTGTGGCGCGAGGATCGGCGTACTGGCAAGTCACAACAAGGACGTGGTGAAGGCGGCATTCAAATTCGGGATGGCGCGCCTTTCGGTTGCATCCATTGAACAACTTGCCCTTGTTCCGCTCTTGAACTCGTCCGCGCAGTACACCCGGCCGCTGGTGGAAGAATTCCGGCGCAGGCGGGAGACCGTCTACAACGGTCTCCAAACCATCCCCGGAGTGACATACTACAAACCCGAGGGAGCTTTCTATATTGTTATCGGTCTCCCGGTGCGGGATTCCGAACATTTTTCGAAGTGGTTGATCGAGCACTATGCGTACGAAAGCGAAACGGTCCTCGTTGCACCCGCGCAGGGCTTTTACGCGACACCGGGAAAAGGGGTGAACGAAGTTCGCCTTGCCTTCATGCTGAAGAGCGAAGACCTCCAAAGGTCGCTCACGATTCTCCGCGCGGCGTTGGAAACCTATAACAAACAGTTCTGACTTTTCGATTGCGCGAAATCCCATGGCGAAGATTACCATAGACGGAAACGAATACGACGTTGATTCGCGGTTGACGATTATCCAGGCGGCGAACGAGCAGGGGATCGAGATTCCGCACTTCTGCTGGCACCAGTCTCTCTCCGTGGCCGGTAACTGCCGGATGTGTCTTGTGGAAGTTGAGAAGATGCCGAAGCTGGCGATCGCGTGCGCGACGCAGGTGGCGGAAGGGATGGTCGTCAAAACTCAGAGTGAACGGGCCATCAAAGGCCGGCAGTCCGTCATGGAGTTCTTGCTCATTAATCACCCACTGGATTGCCCCATCTGCGACGAGGCGGGAGAGTGCAAACTTCAGGACTATTCGTACAAGTACAGCGTCGGGTACAGCCGCTTCGAAGAGGACAAGGTCCACAAGCCGAAGCGCGTAGAGCTGGGCCCGAACGTCATGCTGGATGTGGAGCGGTGCATTATGTGCTCCCGGTGTATCCGGTTTTCCGATGAAATCGCCCATCAGCCCGTTCTCACGTTTACGGAACGAGGGGACCACGTGGTGTTAACCACATTCCCCGGAACTCAGTTGGATAACCCCTACTCGATGAACGTGATCGAGTTGTGCCCCGTGGGCGCACTCACCAGTGTCGATTTTCGTTTCAAATCCCGTGTATGGGAAATGTCCTCGACCAATACCGTTTGCATCGGTTGCGCCCGGGGATGCAATGTCCATGCGTGGGTCCGCAACAACGAAATTCTCCGGCTTACCCCGCGGCACAATGAAGCGGTCAATTCGTACTGGATGTGTGATCGCGGGCGACTGGAGACGTTCAAGGATGTGAACAGTCCCCAAAGATTGAAAGCTCCCATGATCCGTAAAGAAGGAGCGCTGATGGAGGTTGGGTGGGATGAGGCACTCGCCAGAGTTGTATCCGAGTTAAAAGGTTACAGGAAGGGTGAGATTGCGGCCCTTGGGTCGGCCTGGGCTACCAACGAAGACAATTATGTGTTCCAGCGGTTCGCAAGAGAAGTATTGGGAACAAAGCACCTCGATCTGAGGGAAGAAATCGTTGAGGGGGATGAGGATGAACTGCTGATTCGCGCGGATAAAACGCCGAACAGCACCGGGGCACGTCTTGTCGGCATTGGCCCCGGCGAAGGGGGATTGGACCTTCATGGAATCATCCAGGCGATCAAGGAGGGAACGATTAAAGCATTGTATGTGCTTGAAGATGACATCGCCCGGGTGCCTGAGATTGCAGCCGTCCTGCCAAATCTCCAACTGCTCGTTGTTCACGCTTCCCTCCGGAATAGCACAACGGAGCTTGCCGATATTGTCCTCTGTGCTTCAACATACGCGGAAAAGAACGGCACCTTCACCAATTTCCGCGGACATGTCCAGCGGATCCGTCCCGCAGTATCGATCCTCGAGCAGGATCGGGCATTGGACGGATTTGCGATGAGCCGGTTGGACAAGTTTGCAGCGCACAATGATCGATGGGGCAAGCCGAACAAACGCGACGCGCGATCGACCTGGCGAATCCTGGCTGCCATTGCGACAGCTTTTGGCTCGAAATTGAAGTATACCACCTCTGAAGATGTTTTCAAGGAGATAACGGAAAAGATACCGGCATTCAAAGGGATGAGTTACGTGAAGATTGGGTCGGGCGGCCTTGTGCTGCAGACGCCCGCTCACCAGAGCGTGCCGTCTTCGGCGAGATCAGCCGAGCCGGTGTAACACGGAATATCCATGACCGAACACTTTATTATTCCCGCCCTGAAAATTTCTGTCGTGCTGACTACCGTCCTCACCACGGTGGTGCTCCTGGTCTATGTTGAGCGGAAGGTCAGCGCATTTATCCAAAACCGGATCGGGCCAAATCGGGTCGGACCCTACGGACTTCTGCAACCCGTGGCCGATGTGGTAAAACTGCTCATGAAGGAGGATATCGTTCCCAGGAACGCCAACAAGAATATCCATGACCTGGCCCCCATCATTTCCATTGGCGTTGCGCTGAGTGCATTTGCCGTTATCCCGGTGGGGAATACCATCGAGCTTTTCGGCCATCAAGTGAAGCTGATCATCGCGGATGTCAATATCGGAATTCTCTATATTCTGGCGATCACCTCGCTCGGTGTGTACGGCATTACCCTTGCGGGTTGGTCCTCCAACAACAAGTATTCTCTGCTTGGCGGACTTCGTTCCTCGGCGCAGATGATCAGCTACGAGCTCTCCATGGGACTCTCGATCGTTGGAGTCCTGATGATCGCCGGCACTCTGCAGCTCGATAAAATTGTCCTGCACCAGGCGACGTACATCGGGGGATGGTTGCCCGCCTGGAATATCTTTCTCCAGCCGGTGGGTTTCATTACATTCCTGGTGGCGTCGTTCGCCGAAACGAACCGCCTGCCGTTCGATTTACCGGAGGCAGAACCGGAGTTGGTGGGAGGATTTCACACGGAGTATACCGGTCTGAAATTCGGCCTGTTCTTCCTGGCGGAATATGCGAATATGATCACCGCAAGCGCCGTGATCACAACATTGTTCCTGGGAGGGTGGCATCTTCCATTCGCGGAACACCTTGGACTTTCTCCCTTTCTGCTCAGTCTTTTCCAGGTGTTGACCTTCTGTTTCAAAGTGGTTTGCGTGCTGCTGTTTTTTATCGTTATTCGATGGACCCTTCCGAGGTTCCGGTACGATCAGCTTATGGACATTGGCTGGAAGCTGATGCTGCCCCTGGCGATTGCAAATGTTCTTGTGACGGGACTTGTGCTGTTGTTTATCTCCTGAGAGAGGATTTCGATGTCTTCCAATGGAAAAATGATTCGAAAGAAAGACCTTACCTTCTGGCAATGGATCTATATCCCTGAAATTGTCAAAGGTCTTCGTCTGACGATCGCCCAGATATTCCGACCGAAGTTTACCTATCAATACCCGGAAGAAAGGTTCACCCCACCGGCCTCATTTCGTGGTCGACCGGTTCTGGCGGAGGAGAATGGGGTCGAGCGGTGTGTGGCATGCGGGCTGTGCTCCCGGGTTTGCCCGGCTCTTGCAATCGAGGTTCAGGCGGCAGAAACCGAGCTGGAGAAAGAGCGTTACCCCATCAAATTCGAGATCAACATGGTCCGTTGTATCTTCTGTGGGTTCTGCGAGGAGGTTTGTCCCGAAGAGGCAATTATCATGAGCAATGAATATGAGCTCGTCTTCACCAGTCAGGAAGAGGCAATCTTTGGCAAGGATAAACTCCTTATGTCGACAGAGAAACTGCGCCCACGACTGGAATGGCTCAAAGCTAATCGATAGAATTCACCTCTCAGGAAGAGATTTAACTGTCAACGATACAATGGGTTGAAGGGCCGGCGATAAGATCAAATGGGAACACGTTTTGCTTGATGTCCAATCGTCGACATCATAGTCCGGGCGTCCCGTTTGTCCACGAAAAGTAACTCATACCTGAAATCAATTCCATGTTCACGAAGGTTCTCAGCAGTGCTACGTTTGGGGTTAACGCTCATCTCATTGAGGTGGAAACCCATGTTGAGGATCGAAGCCCGAATTTCTTTCTCGTAGGCCTCCCCGACAACGCGGTGAAAGAATCCCGTTCCCGCATTACAGCGGCTATCAGGAACTCAGATCTCAAGTTTCCCCGGGGTGAACTCACGATCAACCTTGCCCCGGCAGATATCAAGAAGGAGGGATCAGCTTATGATCTCCCAATCGCCATTGGTATGTTGGGAGCATCGGGTCAGTGCGGTTTGGATCTGCTGGACAAATTTGTCGTCTTGGGAGAGCTTGCGCTGGACGGTACGCTACGACCGGTCCATGGCGCTCTGGTCATCGCGATGGAGGTCAAGAAGAGAGGACTGCGCGGTGTAATTCTACCAAGGTCAAACGCGAAAGAAGCCGCCCTGGTCGAAGGGATTGAAATATACCCGGTGGAAAGCTTGAAAGAGACGGTAGATTTGCTTTCAGGAGAAGGTGAAATGCCTGCTCCATTTCATGTTAATGTTCAGGAGCTATTCAATCGGGATCAAAGGCATGCAATTGATTTCTTCGATGTCAAGGGACAGGAGACAGTCAAGAGGGCCCTTGAGGTAGCCGCGGCTGGCGGACATAACATCATACTCATCGGTCCCCCGGGGTCGGGTAAAACAATGCTCGCAAAGAGGCTCCCCACTATTCTGCCCCCTCTTTCATTTGATGAAGCCCTGGAAACAACGAAAATTCATTCTGTTTCCGGCATGCTCCCGCCTGACTCAGCGCTCGTTTCCACCCGCCCGTTCCGTTCGCCTCATCACACGATCTCCGATTCTGCCTTAGTAGGGGGTGGAACAATTCCCAGACCTGGAGAAATTTCTCTCGCCCATCATGGGGTACTGTTCCTCGATGAGCTTCCGGAGTTTGCACGTAATGTCTTAGAGGTGTTGCGACAACCCCTTGAAGATGCGAAAGTTACCATCAGTCGCTCAAAGATGAGTGTGGATTATCCCGCAAATTTTATGTTGATTTGTGCGATGAATCCATGTCCCTGTGGGAACCATGGAAATCCGAACCAGGAGTGTACCTGCAACTCCAT
>JBBEBV010000309.1:0-2407 GCA_040882165.1 Bacteroidota bacterium | reverse complement strand
AAACGAAAAATTGACTTGACATTACGGGCGCAACTCCTTAATTTTGGATCAAGTTTTCAGTTTAGCAGTCTAGGGGGACTTTTGGGGAAAAGGTCCTGCTATCTGGCACAAATCCATCAAAGGGGAAACAAGCGCTTGGGGTATTCCTCCCATGGTTGAAGACCATCTTCTGGTTTCTCAGCCGCCCTGCCGGTATTTCTCACATCCAAGGATTATTTTGAACTGGAGGAAGATATGACAAATCGTTCTACGACCTTTGTCCGGGGTGCAGCGATGCTCACCTTGCTGCTTGGGCTGACACTGGGCTCTTCATGGGATGTACAAGCTCAAACTCTCAGCTCCGCGAGAGCCGCGGTCGACTCCGCACGGTTTGTCGCTGTGCCGAATGAATTGGTGTTCGGCGTGGTTGATTCCGGCGCGACGAAGCAGCTTACATTGACAGTGTCCAATCCCGGAAATGTCGCCTTGACGATTGCCTCCATCGTCACTGGAGACCTGGAACTTACCGTGTCGCCTTCGACAGCAATTATTGGAGCGGGTGGGAGTCAGGTATTCACCTTCACCCTGACACCTGCGGGACCAGGAACGAAAGCCGGAAGTATCGTTTTCAATCATAACGCTGAGAATGATGCTAACAACAGTTCGGTTGTGATTTTCACCGGCTCCAGCCCGAAGCAGAGCCACACGCAGAACGTTGCAGCAGATGTTCTCAATACCGGTTCGATTTCACTCGGGGGCACGGAGGTCATGATCCAGTTCGCGAACACCGGGAGCGGTGGAGCATTCACCGTCGATGAGATTTCCGACGTTCCTCCGCCGGGTCCGGCCTCGGATGGCGGTCAGACCTACACTCCGACGGGACGATTCTGGGTCTTCACCGTCACGAACCCTATCACGGGTGCGTCGTTCAGCTTGACGTTCCCGAACGCGGGCGGGGCGAACGCCCGGATCGCATTCAGACCGGAAGGTTCGCCTCCGGGTACGCCGTGGACCTTCATAACGCCGGGCAACACGCAGATCAGTGGCAGCAATATTGTTGCCCTCAATTTGAGTGGGTTGAGTGAGTGGACTGTTCTCGCCCCCGGAACCCTTGCGCCTACTCTTCTTTCGATCAGCCCGACGGCCGGGGTTGTTGGAAAGACGTTGAATATCATTGCCAAGGGAGGTAATTTTGTTCCGAGCACCACATTTGATTTTGGCTTCGGGATTACGATCAATTCGGTTTCGGTTTCAAATCAAGATGAGGCAACGGTAAACATCACAGTCGATTCAAGCGCCGTCGCCGGCACGCGCGATGTCAAGGTAACGAATCCGGCTCCGGGCGGTGGAACCGCCACGATTGCCGGGGGCTTTACGGTTGGAGCGCTTGCACCGACACTCACGGCATTGTCTCCCAATAGTGGTGATCGGGGAGCAACCGTTTTGGTGACGCTCACGGGAAGCAATTTTGCAGGGGGCGTGACCACGGTCTCGGTTACGGGCGGCATTACTGTCGGCGCTGTGACCGTAACCAGCTCTACCACCTTAACGGCAAGCCTGACGATTCCGACTTCGACCGCGGCTGGGCTGTACAATGTGACGGTGTCGAATGGAGACGCCGGAACGGCAACCCTGACTCAGGCCTTTACTGCGAAAAACCTGGCTCCGACCGTCGCGACCGTCAGTCCGGCCAGCGCAGACCGCGGAAAATCCACAACGGTTTCCGTGAGCGGAACGAACTTTGAAACCGGCGTGACCACGGCAGTCAGTTTTGGCGATGGAATCACCGTCACTTCCTTCAGCATCACCAACGCAACGACGATCTCGGCCGTTCTTGATATCCCGGTGGGCGCAGGCGGAGGCGTTCGTGACGTGTCCGTCACCAATGCAACACCGGGGGGTGGAACAGCGACGAAAACGGGAGCGTTCACCGTTACGATTCCGACGGATATCGAAGGGGATGGATCGGTTATTCCCGAATCTTTCGTTCTTGAAGATGCGTTCCCGAATCCGTTCAATCCATCGACGACGATTCGTTTTGGTTTACCCGAGCGAAGCTCGGTTGCGATCCGGATCTATGACGTTTCAGGCAGGATCGTTGCGGATCTTGTGAATGCAGAAATGCAGGCGGGTATGTTCCAGGTGAACTGGAACGCCGCCTCCGTTTCAAGCGGAACCTACCTCGTCCGAATGTCGGCCGAATCGACCGAATCGGGTAAAACCTTCTCCACGTCAAAGAAGGTTGCACTCGTCAAGTAAGACGGCTAGAGGAAGACGGATACTTTGAACGCCAGCTGATGTTTCGGCTGGCGTTTTTGCTCCCGCGTCATTCCCGAATGCTTCGGTCGGGGTAACTACTCAGCGTTTTTTTTTCCCACGAATCCGCACGAATCTTCACGAAGAAAAAAAACCCTCAAATGATTTCTTC
>JBBEBV010000308.1:0-15587 GCA_040882165.1 Bacteroidota bacterium | reverse complement strand
GGGGGGCTGAATTATACTACCACAATCGACTGTTCGCAAGAGAAAAATTTTTAAACTTCACGAAAAGCATCAACAGAGTAATCCCAATGGAGTTGACATTTTCTTCATTCAGGGAATGGAGCAGGACGTGTTGTTTGTGCGGTAGAAATTCATTACCTTGACTGCCTGTCAAAAAAACAACCGGTCGCATCAAGTAAGGCGCAACGATGAAAAGAACCTTTCAACCACACAAACGCAAGCGCAAGAACACTCACGGATTTCGGGCAAGAATGGCAACAAAGAACGGCCGGAAGGTCCTGAACCGTCGTCGCGCCAAAGGGCGTCACAAGCTTTCAGTAAGTGACGAGCGTTAAGAGACTTTCCGCACGGTGAAATCGGTGCGGCAGACCCTCCAAAAAAAAGAGATCCTCCGGGGCTACCAATCATTCTCTCATGTTCTTTCGGGTGGGAAACCATATCAACATGGGATCGTGAGGTGTTTTGTTTCCCTCACAGCAAAGGAAGAATCGGGAGTGAGGGTCGGGTTTACCCTCGTCCGTGGAGTTCAGCCCGCAGCCCGGCGCAACCGGGTAAAACGCCTGCTCAGGGAATCATACCGAAAAAACAAACAGATCCTTACGGAAACAGCCTCTTTGCTTGGAAACGAAGTTCACCTGGTTTTTTTGGTCGTTCCCGATAAAAAAGGGGGCACCATCAAGAGCCCCGCTTATCAGGACATTGAAAAAGGGGTTCGAGCTCTCTTAAAACAGATAGAGTCTGTGCTACGGACAACGGCGCTATGAAGTCTTTTTTTATTTTCCTCATCCACGCATATCAAAACGCTCTCTCTCCCCTCCTTCCGTTCAATCAGTGCCGTTATTTTCCCACCTGCTCCGAGTATGCGATTGAGGCAATAGAAAAGCACGGAACAGCGAAGGGGATCTGGCTTGGGGCTAAACGGATAGCCCGCTGCCACCCCCTAAGCAAAAGGCATGGATATGATCCCATCCCTTAACAGAGACGTTACCACATAAACCGAGAGTTTGATACAATGGATCGTAAAGCCCTTCTGGGATACATACTCATATTCCTCTTGCTGGTTGTCTGGATGTGGATGAATACCCCTCCCCCGGCGGATCCAACCACCCAGCAGCAACAAACAACCGCCCAGGATACAGTTCAACCCGCCCCTACAAAAATTGAGGTTGAAGAAAAACCCCAAGTCTCAGTCCAACCGTTTGGAGAATTTTTCACTGAACGCACGCGGGGCATAGAGAGGTCCATCTTCATTGAGACAGACCTCTTTACGGCCGAGCTCACGGCAAAAGGGGGCTTGATCAAGAAATGGGAATTGAAGAATTACAAGACATGGGATGGTCATCCTGTCCAGCTTGTCGATTACGAGAGCATGGGAGATTTCAGCCTCCTGTTTACAACCACCGATGGCCGGCTTATTAACACGCGGGACCTCTATTTTGATATTCCGGGGTTTTGGGGGGAGAAAAGGACCCTTTCCGGCGAAGAAGAGTTCGTGGTAGACCTTGTTTTGCCGGCAGCACGCGGGGGGAAGATCACGAAACGGCTGACGTTCAAAAACGGGCGCTATGGATTTGAAAGCGAACTGCTGTTGGAAAACATGGGAAATGTTGTGGCCAATTTTGAATACCAGGTTGTCTGGGAAAGCGGAGTCCGGTATGCCGAGCACAACAGCATAGACGAGTCAACCTTCGCTGCCGCGTTCGCCTATGCAGGCCAGGAACTGACCGAAATCGACGCAACTTCGTTTGAGGAACAGCCGACAAAAAGCCTCTCCGGTGTCGTCGACTGGGTTGCAACAAGGAACAAGTATTTCGCACTTGCTATTATTCCCGCCCCGGGGGCGAGCGACGGGGCCTACCTCGCCGGATCACGCCATCCGATGCCTGATAAGGGGGCGGTCGAGAAATACACCATCGCCCTCAGGGTGCCATTTAAAGGTGCCACGAGAGAAAACGCTGTTTTTACAGTGTTTTTTGGCCCCTCCGATATCGATCTTCTTCGATCATACGAAGTTGGACTTGAGAAAATCATCAGTCTCGGGTGGACCTGGGTGATCAGGCCGATTTCGGAGTATATCATGCTCCCCCTGATGAGCTTCCTGTTTTATATTGTCCCCAACTGGGGGGTGGTGATCATTCTGTTTTCGATTATCATCAAGATCGCGCTGCATCCCCTGTCGAAGAGCAGCATGAAGTCGATGAAAAAGATGCAGTCGCTTCAACCGATGATGGAGGAGATACGGCAGAAGCACAAGGACGATCCCCAGAAGATGAATCAGCAGATCATGAATCTGTACAAGGAATACGGTGTCAATCCGGCCGGTGGATGCCTTCCGTTGATTCTGCAATTTCCCATTCTGATAGCTCTGTACAATGTCTTTCGGGGGGCGCTCGAGCTGAGGCAGGCAAACTTCTTCTGGTGGATCAACGATTTGTCGATTCCCGATACGATCGTCAGTCTTCCCTTCGAAATTCCCCTGTTTGGCGTCAGGGATGTGAGTGGCCTCGCGCTTCTTATGGGCATCACCATGTTCATTCAGCAGAAAATGACCGTCAAGGACCCGCGGCAAAAAGCCATGGTTTGGATGATGCCTATTATGATGACTCTTTTATTTAACGGATTTCCCGCCGGCCTGAACCTGTACTATTTCGTCTTCAACCTCCTCTCCATCGGTCAGCAGATTATGATCAACAAGCAAGCAGACAAGGAACCCCTCCGCAAAGTGGATCCCAAAAAGAAACGGGCCGGGGGCATCTTTGGAAAGATCCCAACGGACTTCCGGAAGCTGAAAAAATAAAACTTCGGACTCCGAACAATCAAGCGGCCCCGTTCACCATGTGAGCGGGGCTGTTTGCGTTTTAATGCCTTTTCTTCGGAACGGAGGCACCCGGTAAAAAGCCGCAGGTTGTAACTCCCTCCCCGATTTCGTACATTATTCTCCCTTTGTTCATTCCATAATGCGAGTTGACCGCGTGCCCCTGGCGTATGAAACAGATACCATCACGGCCATTGCCACTCCCATCGGCGAGGGAGGGCTCTCTGTGATTCGCCTGAGCGGTCCAAGGGCGATCGAGCTTGCCGCAACGGGGTTCCGGGGGAAACACCCGCTGACGGAAGCACCGACCCAGACAGCACATTTCGGCACGCTGGTCGACGAACAGGAGCGGGCCATCGATCAGGTGGTAGTCTTAATATTTAGGAATCCCAACTCTTACACTGGTGAGGATGTGGTCGAAATCAGCTGCCACGGGGGGATGTACGTCACACGGCAAATTCTGGAGGCGACGATCCGGCATGGAGCCCGCCCGGCGCAACCCGGCGAGTTTACCAAGCGTGCGTTTCTCAACGGCAAAATTGATCTGGCCCAGGCTGAAGCCATAGCCGATTTGATCCATGCCCGGTCCGAGACGGCCCACCGCTCCTCCCTCAGACAACTACAGGGAGATCTTACCGGACACATAGCCACGCTGCAAGACCAACTCATGGACACCATCGGTCTGCTTGAGCTTGAACTCGACTTTGCCGAGGATGGCTACGTGTTTGTCGGCAAAGAGCGAGTTGCGCGTCAGGTCTCTGATGCAATCGCATATATAAACGAATTGATCTCAACATATCAGGTAGGAAAAATTTACAAGGAGGGAATCAGAACCGTCCTGGCAGGCGCCCCCAACGTAGGGAAGTCGAGCCTTCTTAACGCACTGTTGCTGGAAGAGAGGGCGATCGTGACGGACCTCCCCGGAACAACGAGAGATGTTATTGAGGAATCTCTTACCATTGGAGGTGTTCTCTTCACCATAACCGACACTGCGGGGCTTCGGCAAACTGATGATCCGATTGAAAAAGAGGGCGTCAGGAGAGCCGATCAAGAAATCGAGTTTAGTGATCTCGTTCTCCTCGTCCTTGATTTGTCTAACAGTTTGTCATCTGTGAACAACCCCGACACCATCGATCTCATCAACAAGGTTCGAACCAACAAATCCAGGTGCATTATCGTTGCCAACAAGAAGGATCTTGTCAAAGAATCTATGGTAGGTTCAATTATTCAGGACAAAATTCCAGAGACATTCCCAAGGGTCAACGTATCGGCAAAAACTCATGATGGGTTACAGGAATTACGATCCCTGATGTTGAGTTCCATCCTGGATGGGATTCAACCATTGCAGGAGTCTTCTGTGATCGTGACAAACTCTCGCCACTACGCCGCGCTCCTGGAGGCAAAAAGTAGCCTGGAGAAGTCAATGGAAACGCTGAAGGCTGACCAAAGCGGAGAGTTTATCACAGTCGATCTGAGGGCGGCGCTGGACTTTCTTGGAGAGATCGGCGGGGTCAAAACAACAGATGATATTCTTAACCGGGTGTTTTCAAGCTTCTGTATAGGGAAATAGACAATTCCAATGTTTCACGTGAAACAACCAAGACCAAAATATGATGTTATAGTTGTTGGCGCCGGGCACGCTGGAATAGAGGCTGCTTTGGCTGCCAGCCGCATGGGCTGTTCCGTTCTTATGGTTACAATGGACAAGAGGGCTATTGGAAGAATGTCCTGTAATCCCGCTATCGGAGGGACCGCGAAGGGGCACCTTGTGCGGGAAATAGATGCGCTTGGTGGAGAAATGGGGAAGTTGGCAGACACGACCGGAATACAGTTTAAGCTGCTTAATAAGTCAAAAGGCCCAGCTGTATGGTCTCCCAGATGTCAAAGCGATCGGGAGTGGTATTCCAGGGAGGCAAGCAACAGAATAGAATCGGAAGTCGCCCTCGATGTGATCGAAGATTCTGTCCTCGATATAGTTTCACAGGAGCAGATTTCATCTGAGGCGAGAAATCTCAGGGGGATACGGACAAAGAATGGGCTGCAAATTGAGTGTACGGCCCTCGTGCTTAGCGCCGGGACGTTTCTGCGGGCACTCATGCACACAGGACTTCAGAACAGGGCAGGGGGAAGATACGGAGAACCGCCATCCAATAGTCTCACCGAGAACCTCGAAAAGCTCGGCTTCGTCAGCGGCCGGCTAAAAACCGGCACACCCCCAAGGGTAAGCCTCAAGACCATCAATCTACCCAAAACGGAAGAGCAACACAGCGACAGCCCACCGCAGGCATTCTCATTTTCAACCAAGGGAATAAAAAATCGGCTCATCCCGATGTACTTAACTTACACAAACGGTCACACCCACTCGATCCTCAGAAAGGGATTTGATCGCTCCCCGATGTTTACGGGGAAAATAAAAGGAGTTGGACCACGGTATTGTCCATCAATCGAGGACAAAATTGTCAGGTTTGAGGAAAAGGAACGCCATCAGATCTTTCTGGAGCCCGAGGGATATAACACCGACGTCGTCTATGTTAATGGCTTCTCAACCAGCCTTCCGGAAGAGATCCAGCTTGAGGGACTCAGGTCCATAGAGGGACTTGAAGGGGTAGCTATGGTCAGGCCAGGTTATGCGGTCGAGTATGACTTTTTCCCTCCCCATCAGGTCAAGTTGACGCTCGAGACGAAGCTGGTAGAGGGTCTGTTCTTTGCGGGCCAAATTAACGGAACATCAGGTTATGAGGAAGCGGCAGCCCAGGGGCTTATCGCGGGCATCAATGCCGCCCACAAGGTTAAAAACCAAGAGCCGTTCATCGTCAAACGATCAGAAGCTTATATTGGGGTTCTGATTGATGATCTGGTGAACAAGAGCACTGATGAGCCATATCGTATGTTCACCTCAAGGGCCGAGCACCGGTTGCTTCTCCGCCAGGACAACGCCGATCGAAGGTTAACACCGAAAGGGCACAAAATTGGTCTCGTTAGCCAGCCAACATATCAACGACTTGTTCAAAAGGAAGAACTTGTAAAGGAAGGTGTCTTCACAGCCAACATGCTCTCCCTTGGTCCAGATGAAATCAATCCTTACCTCAAAGAAAAATCGAGCGAACAAATTCTGGAAAAGGAGAAGCTTGGAAAGGTGTTAAAACGACCCAATGTCTCTCTGGGGGATTTGTCGGAGATAGAGTCGGTCCGAAAAAATCCATTCATGCAACGGCTTCACTTGGAATCTGACAAAGCGTTTGTGAACGAAGTTCTTCAACAGATTGAAATTGAGCTCAAATATGAAGGATACATCATTCGACAAATCGAACAGATCGAACGCTTTGATAAATTCGAAGACCAGACCATCCCGGAAAACTTCAACTTTCTAAAAATCCGATCGCTTTCGACGGAGGGAAGAGAGAAGCTTGTGAAAGTCCGGCCAAACTCCATTGGGCAGGCATCGCGCATCAGCGGCGTTACACCATCCGATATCTCTGTGTTGATGGTGCACCTTAAGGGTTGAGTCGTTTCACGTGGAACAACACCGGTAAGTTGTTATATATAAACAGGTTATGGCGGATTGATTGGATAATCAACTTTGGTTCAGGACTATCTGCAAACAGAACGGTCTGGATGTTAGAGACAATCAACTCGCCTCTCTGCAGAACTTTGCCGACCGTCTCCTGGAGTGGAACAAAAAGATAAATCTCATTTCAAGGAAAGATGAAGAGAATCTCTGGCCCGGACACATCCTCCATTCAGCAACAATACTTTTCAAGTTGAAAATACCAGTGGACGCTTCGGTCCTGGATCTCGGCACCGGCGGAGGACTACCAGGCCTTCCGCTCAAGATCCTTCTTCCCACCATTTCACTTACACTCCTTGATTCGACACAGAAAAAGATTAAAGTTGTGAATGACCTGATCGCCTCGCTTCGCCTGGATGGGGCCAGGGGGGTGTGGGGCAGGGCCGAGGAGTTGGGGATGAAAAGAGAGTTTCATCAGAAGTTTGACCTGGTGGTGGCCCGGGCGGTTGGTTCGCTGAAGGATCTTGTGACATGGTCCTATCCGTTTTTGAAATCGGGAGACGACAGAAAGCCGAGGTCGGGAGAAACCCTCCCCGAAGAAGCGAATCCTCCCGCGCTTATCGCTCTGAAGGGGGGAAACCTGGAGGAGGAGCTGAGGGGAATCGAAAAGGATCTGAGAATCCGATCAGTAAAGGTTTTCGACCTAACCTTGAAGGGCTCGGACCAGCTTGACTCGAACGATAAGAAAATAGTCCGGATTCGTTTTTAGCAAACAGAACAACAAAGGAAGAACCGGCGTGTCAGACGAAAAGAAGTTGTTTGAACAGTTGAAAACACTCAGCACGGAACAGCGCAATCCGGCAAGCATGGACATCGATGCCCGCTCAACAAGGGAAATCCTCACCATGATCAGCAGCGAAGACAAGAGGGTTGCCCCAGCCGTTGAAATGCAGATTCCCTTTATTGCGGGGGCGGTCGATCTTGTCGTCGCCGCGCTCAGGGAGGGGGGGCGCCTGATCTACGTCGGAGCCGGAACGAGCGGGCGTTTAGGAGTCCTTGACGCTTCGGAGTGCCCTCCGACATTCGGTGTTCCTCCCGATATGGTCCAGGGACTTATTGCCGGGGGGGAGCGCGCGATGTTCAAGGCACAAGAAGGGGCAGAGGACAAGGAAGAGAATGGGGCAAACGATATCGACGCCAAAAGGGTGAGCGGGAAGGACGTTGTCTGCGGCATTGCAGCAAGCCTCAGGACCCCCTATGTCATCGGCGCCGTCAAGAGAGCAAAAGAGCTGGGGGCAAAAACCCTGTATGTAACGACCAATCCCCGGACAAGACTCGATTCGCCGGAATTTGCTGATTTGAATAAGGCGATCGATGTCGCGATCTGTCCGGAAGTCGGTCCCGAAATTGTCATGGGATCGACACGGATGAAATCGGGTACCGCCCAGAAGCTCGTCCTCAACATGATCACCACCACCGCGATGATCCGGATGGGAAAAGTGTATGAGAACATGATGATCGATCTTCAGATGACCAACCTGAAACTCCGGGAGCGCGCGAAGCTGGTGGTTATGACCATTACCGGCGTTGAATACGATCGAGCAGCAGAGTCCCTGGAGAAGGCGGACGGCCATGTCAAAACCGCCCTGGTGATGATCAAAGCCGGAGTGGGGAGGGAGGAAGCCCGCGCAAGGCTTGAACGGGCAAATGGTTTTGTCCGCGCGGCAATTGAAGGTAAGGAAGTCCAAATTCCATAAGGAGTCCCGTGGCAGCAAAAAGCCTTCCCGTACCAGACCTTGATTTCTACCCGCCATTTGACGGATTTTCAAAGAAAACCATCACTTTCCTTAAAAATCTGAGGAAAAACAACAACCGGCCATGGTTTGAGAAACACAAAGAAGAGTTTGAACGGGACGTCAAACTCCCGATGCAATCCATGATTGTGGCTCTCCAACCCCACTTTCACCGCTTCGCCCCGGAGGTGGAAGTTCACCCGAAACGGTCGCTCTTCCGCATTTACAGGGACATCCGGTTCAGCAAGGATAAGAGTCCCTACAAAACCCACGTTGCCGCCCACTTTGTCATGAGGGGAGAAGCAAAAGGGACCGAGGGATCAGGGTACTACTTCCACATTGAGCCCGGACAGGTGTTTGTGGGTGTCGGCATCTACATGCCGCAGAGTGATCAGCTCAAGAAAATACGGAAGGCTCTCGCCGGGAAACCGGATCAATTCCTTTCGATTGTCCAGGAATCGTCGTTTAGGAGGATGTTTGGAATGCTCGAGGGGGAAAAACTCCGACGCGTTCCCCAGGGGTATGAACCGGATCACCCCATGGCAGAATGGTTGAAGTTCAAACAGTTTTTCGTGTCTGTCGAGTGGCCTGAATCGAAATGCTACAAAGCCGCGTTCGTGAAAGAGGTTGCCACCGTCTTTGAGAAAGCTGCCCCCTTGGTGAAGTTCCTGACTGAAGCCGGCGGATAAAGCGATGGAAGATCAAATCCATACAAATAATAACGCAAATGAGAACACCGAATTCTTGATCGAGCATGTTCTCAACGCCTAATCGACCTTACCTCGAATGCTTCCCCCTCCAAAGACCGACGGACTGCCGCCGCAATTGCGACGGCGTTGGGAGTATCGCTGTGTACGCATATCGTGTGTGCCTCAAGAGGCAACCGCGTCCCATCGACTGCAACAATGAAGCCGTGCCGGACAAACGACATGACCTGCCCAACAGCATCGACGGGATCCGTTAAGAGGGCGTCCGGATGAGAACGATGGCGCAGCCGGCCATCCGGCTCATATCGCCTGTCAGCAAAAACTTCTCCTACTACTCCCAATCCCAGGTCTTTCCAGGCATCGAGCATGGGTGCTCCCGCAAACCCCATTAAAATCAAGGACTTATCCACCCTCAGCACCCCCCGTCCGATTGCCATCGCAAGCGCCCGGTTCTTAACCGCCGAATTGTAAAGGGCGCCGTGTGGCTTGACATGCCTGACAGAAGTGCCGAGTTCTTTAGCGACATCCATAAGGCTCTTTACCTGCTCAAACACAACGTTTTCAATATCATCCAAAGGAAGATCCATTTCCCGTCTTCCAAAATTCTCCCTGTCCGGATAGCCCGGATGGGCGCCAACTCCCACACCATGCTTCAAGCAAAGCCGGACAACATGTACCATGGTCTCCCTGGTACCGGCATGTCCCCCGCACGCAATATTCGCGGAAGAAATCTTCGCCAGTAACATCTCTTCGCTTCCATCCAGAAGCGCCTGAGGTCGTTCGCCAAGGTCTGAATTGATATCGATGACATTCATAGGTCTTCGTATTTCTGAACCGAGACACTAGTTCCTGGTCAAATCAGCCCCCCGTGTTTCCGGGAGTAAAAAGATCAATCCGGCACCAAGCAGGAAGAAAGCCGACGTGAGAGCGAGTGCGCTCCCGATTCCATGCTCGTCGGCAAGAGCGCCAATGGTGAACGGCGCCAGGGCACTAAAGGCCCGTCCGATATTATACGTCAACCCCTGCGCCGTACCCCGCACATGTGTTGGAAACAATTCCGCAAGCATCACCCCAAAAACACTGAAGTACCCGTGTCCAAAAAAACCTATCAACGGTCCAAGGAATAAGAGAAGAATGTCGTGCCGCGCAAGTTGTCCATAGACCGGCACCAGGACAGCGGCTGCGATTAAAAACGAAAGAAATACAGGCCGCCGTCCAAATCGATCAGCAAAGAAGCCGAAGGAAATGTAGCCCAAAAAAGCACCGATTTGCATCGGGATAATCCAGGTGGAGCTCTTAACAATACCGAGTCCGGCCCCTCCTTGTTCCAGAGGACGGGAAAGGAAGGAGGGCATCCAGGTGAACAACCCCCAGTAGGCAAAAAGGACGCAAGTGGAAATAATTGTCGCGGAGAGAGTTTTCCTGACCAACGGTGGGCGAAAAATTTGAACGATCTGATGAAACGGAACATCGTCTTTCCTCCCCGGCAACGCCCGCTCCTTCAACCAGATTTCAGGTTCCGGCACGTTCCGTCGAATCCAGAGAACGAAAACAGCCGGTAGGATTCCTAACAAAAATAACACCCTCCATCCGAAAGCTGGAAGGATTGCCGCAGCCAGAATTGCCGCAAAGATATACCCGATCGCCCACCCCGACTGCATGATGCCAATTGCTTTTCCCCGGTGTTCGGGGGGCCACGTTTCGGAGACAAGGACCGATCCCGCAGACCACTCACCCCCCATACCGATCCCCACCAACCCTCGCCACAACACAAGCTCGGCAACCGTTCCAGCTGTGGCTGTCAGGGCTGTAAAGATCGAATAGAGCAGGATGGAATACATCAAAGCCTTCGCTCTCCCGATTCTGTCGGCCAGGACGCCGAACGTGATCCCCCCAAAGGCTGAAGCAACCAGCGTGACCGAGGCTAAGGCTCCTGCTTCGGCAGAAGTGAGTCCAAACTCCCGCTGAATGGCCCCCAGGGCAAAGGCATAGAGCATGACGTCCATTGCGTCCAGCATCCAGCCCAGTTGGGCCGCAACAAGAGATTTCCACTGCCTGGAGTTGATGGAACGATACCAGGCTGCCCCAGACTGACTCATAAAGGCTTAAGAGAGGTTGAGGAAATAAGCAGCTCCAGGTCATTCAATGATTGCAAGGCTTGATCCACGGTCACAAACTCGAACCGGACCTCATCCCGGGGCCGAAGCTGTCCAAGGCGATGCAGGTCGGCTGAGATCACGTTGGCAATTTTTGGATAACCGCCGGTGGTCTGGTGCTCGACGAACAGAATGATCGGTTCTCCGTCATGCGAAATTTGAACCGCTCCCAACGGGACCCCCTCGGTAACCATATCCGTTGTCCAGATTTTTCTTGTGAGGTGACCGGTAAGGCGAAGCCCCATGCGATTGGAATCTTCCGATACGCGGTAGGGGGAGGAAGAAAAAGCATGGATCGCTTCATCAGAAAACAATTCCGCCTGAGGACCCCGCGTCACCCTCATCGTGTCTCTTTTCAGTACCTGGATGACTGCGCCGCCGTCGAGTGCATGGTGCCTGAATGCATCAGGCTGGTTTTCATGAACGGTAAATTGATCTCCCGCTTGTAGGCTCCGCCCGTTTAAGCCGCCAAGTTGTGTCATGAGGTGGGTGGAGAGGCTTCCAAGAACAAGGGGAACGTCCAGAGCTCCCCGGATGCAAAGGTAGCATCGCGCGCCGTTTTTGGTTGCACCACATTGAAGAATTTCTCCCTTTCGTACGGCGAACGACCTCCAGACAAGGACCGGACTGCCGTTGAGCGTTGCACCAAAATCCGATCCGGTCAGTGCGACAACAGAATCTTCGGAAAACTCGAACATCCCCCCGACAAGCGTCATCTCCAGCGCTGCCGCTCCCTGAGGGTTACCAACCAGCAGGTTGCCAAGACGCAGCGACACAGGGTCAGCCGCGCCCGAGGGGGAGATGCCCAGATGGGTATACCGGGGCCGACCAAGGTCTTGCACGGTCGTTTGAAATCCCGGCGAGAGTATACGAAGAGTGCTCATGGAAATCGGGAGGCCGGAAGCGAGGTGCCCAGAACCTTTCCGACCCTGGTCTTTATCCGACGCTAAAGTCTCTTGAGATTTTGAAATTCATCGATGTTAATCGCTTTAAACCGGACAAGATCACCCATGCGCAATAATGTCGGCTCAGCCTCTTCGGGTCGAAAAAGCCTCAAGGGTGTTCGGCCGATAATGCGCCAGCCGCCGGGAGATGCGACCGGATAAATTCCAGTTTGGCGCCCTCCGATGGCAACGCTGCAGGCGGGGACGACCCGGCGTGGAGTTCCCAGTCTGGGTATGGCAAGTTCTTTCGGCATGTCCCCCATATATGGAAACCCCGGGGAGAATCCAAGAAAATAGACCAGGTATTCGGTTGAAGAATGGCGTCGCACAACCTCGTCAGTGGTGACACGGTTATGGAGAGCGACGTCGTCAAGATCGGGGCCCAGTTTTCCGCCATAGCAAACAGGTATTTCAATTCTTCGGGGTTCCGGAACCCGAACGGAATCGATTTGTTGCACAAGGTCCCGGATGCCTGCCTCGAATTCAGGAGGAGGGTTCTCCCTTGGGTTGAAGGAGACAAGCACCGAGCTGTACGCCGGGTGGATCGCGTGGGTTCCGGGAATTGGTTGCGATTCCAAAAGTGCGACAAGGCGTCGGACATCAAGATGATGCCGACGGGAAATTCCCGCCCCGAATGTAACAAGAAGCGAACGGTCGCTGGCAAGCTGGAAACGCGGGTACCAAAGTTCTTTGGAGAGCATGGGGGGAGGTTAACCAATTTTGACGGATGAATCAACCACGGGAAAAAGACGGAGGTTGGGGATTTCCCGGAGCAGTGACTCAAAAATCAGAAAGATCCGGACAGCAAAGAAAACACATCCCGGATCTGGACAGATTTCAGAGACGCCGGAGACGTGGTTGACTCTCCCTCCATTTGTCCGTACATTCATGCCCGAAATCAAAGCGGGTGAGGCCCCAGAGGCCACTCCCGCTTTTGTTTCGATAGCTCTCCCCGCCCACTCTCTCCACGTACGTAATTCGGCCCCACGGGAGACGAAAAGCCCTGACGGCGGGTAAAAAGCGAGGAACAGAGATGACGAACAGCATATATGCATATATAACGAGGTTGTGAGAGTATGAGCGAAACACCCCAGACAAAAGCGACTCCAACCATTGAAACGGTCGACACCATACCCACAACGCTGCCTGTTTTGCCGTTGCGCGATGTCGTGATCTATCCATACATGATCTTCCCCGTCCTGGTGGGGAGAGAAAGCTCTCTTCGTGCGGCCAACGAGGCGTTGGAGCGGGGGAAGAACATCTTTCTTGTTGCTCAGAAGAACGCCGCCATCGACGAGCCGACAGCGGATGATGTCTATCAACATGGCACAGTGGCCAAGATCATCCAGATGCTGAAACTCCCCAACGGGCTGATGAAGATCCTGGTCGACGGGATTGTACAGGCGTCCGTCCGGAAATTCATCCCCAATCCCCACTTTCTTGAAGCTGAAATCATTCTAAACAAAACGGAAGCCAGCCAGGGACATGAAGTGGACGCCCTGGTCCGGCATACGTCGACGCTCTTCGGGGAGTACGTCAAGCTGAGCCGTAATGTGCCACCGGAAGTGGTCATGGCGTTCGAGGGGATCAAGGAACCGCAGCGCAGGCTCTATTATATGGCCTCGAACCTCGTTCAGAGCGTCGAAGTGAAACAGCGCGTTCTGCAAATCCAGGCCCCGCGGGACCAATTTTACGAACTCTCAAAGATCCTCACCACGGAGATCGATATCCTGAAGATCGAGCGGGAGATCGACACCAAGGTACAGGACAATATTCAGAAGTCGCAACGAAAGTTTTTTATCCAGGAGCAAATCCGCATCCTACAGGACGAGCTGGGCGAGGACGAAGCCTCACCGGAGCTGGCCAAGCTGAAGGAGGAGATCAAGAAGGCGAAGATGCCGAAAGAAGCGATGGAGAAAGCGATGGAGGAGTTTAACAAACTGAAGAAGACTTCGCCGATGTCTCCCGAGTTCACCGTGACTAGAAATTATCTCGACTGGATCGTCAACGTCCCATGGAGCAAGCGGACGAAGGACGACCTTAAAGTTCAACATGTGAAAAAAATTCTGGACGAAGACCATTTTGGTCTCGAGAAACCGAAAGAGCGCATTCTCGAACATATCGCCGTTCTGAATCTTGTCAAAGAGATGAAGGGTCAGATCCTTTGTTTCGTCGGCCCCCCGGGTGTGGGGAAGACGTCGCTGGCGAAATCGATCGCGCGGGCGCTCGGAAGAAAATTTGTCCGGATCTCCCTGGGCGGGATGCGTGATGAAGCGGAGATCCGTGGTCATCGTCGGACCTATATCGGGTCCATGCCGGGCAAGATCATCCAATCCATGAAGCGGGCCGGCGTCGTCAATCCCGTCCTGTTGATGGATGAAGTGGATAAGATGAGCATGGATTTCCGTGGCGACCCCTCTGCGGCTCTGCTCGAGGTGCTCGACCCCGAACAGAACAACACATTCAGTGACCATTATCTCGATGTGGACTACGATCTCTCGAAGGTTATGTTTATCACGACCGCAAACGTGCGGTATGCGATCCCTCTCCCGCTGCAGGACCGGATGGAAATCATCGAGCTTTCCGGGTACCTCGATCATGACAAACGGGAAATAGCTAAACGGCATATCATCCCAAAACAATTGGCGGAGCATGGACTGGAGGAGAAGAAAATCGTCTTTGCAGACAAAGGGATCGATCGGGTTATCAACGAGTACACGCGCGAAGCCGGTGTCCGTAACCTGGAACGTGAAATCGCTTCCATTTGCCGGAAGTCGGCAAAGGAGATCGTGCTGGGCACGCAGAAGAATGGATCCCGGAAGAAGCCCGTGGAGAGAATCGTCATTGATGAAAAAAAGGTCGAACAGTACCTTGGTGTGCCAAAGTTTCGCCGTAAGCCGGCTGAGCGAACCCCGCGTGTGGGTTCGGTGACAGGGTTGGCATGGACGAGCGTTGGAGGGGAGATCCTCGATGTTGACGTCACGATCATGAAGGGGGCCCAACGACTTACGCTGACCGGCCAACTCGGAGAGGTGATGAAAGAATCAGCCCAAGCGGCTCTCAGTTACATCCGTTCCAACGCGAAGAAATTCCGGATCGATCCCGATTTCACCAAAGGGAAAGAGATCCACATCCATCTGCCGGAAGGAGCCATTCCCAAGGACGGTCCCTCCGCGGGCGTTACCATGGCCATGGCGATCATTTCAGCTGCCAGCAACACGCCGGCTCGCAACGATGTCGCGATGACGGGGGAGATCACCCTGCGAGGCAGTGTTCTCCCTATTGGCGGACTGAACGAAAAATTGCTCGCTGCCCAGCGAAGCGGCATCACCACCGTGATTATCCCGAAAGAAAACGTGAAGGATCTTGCGGAGATCCAGGAGAAGGTCAAAGAAGGGTTGAAGATCGTTCCCGTGGAGACGATCGAAGAGGCCGTAGGTATCGTATTTCAACGAGGAAACCCAAAACGGAATAAAGTAAAAAGCAAAAAGTAGCAAGGAAGAAGTAAGAAGAAAAAAGCGTCGTTCTAACCCGTAGACCATGATTCATCGGGTTTGTTTTTTCAGAGAAAATCCTTAGCTTAATCCCATTATGTCCTACCAAGTCACCGCACGCAAGTGGCGACCGATGGTTTTTGAAGACGTCG
>JBBEBV010000307.1:2172-15651 GCA_040882165.1 Bacteroidota bacterium | reverse complement strand
GAGCGGAACGAGGATCCTCGTCCCGAACTTTGTTCGGGACGGGATTTCTCCAGAATCTGATAATGGGATATTGTCCGACCGATCATTTCTTTATTCCTTATGAATTCTGTGCTGCCCTTTGGAAACATCGAACAAGAACTTCTTCTGAATCAATTAAGAACTGCATTCCGGAACACGACGATCTCGCGAATGGAACTTGTTTTCACCTTGTTTCCAAACTCCAGCCGAAGACCGCACGCCGCGACCACGTCGATCTTGACCGCGCTCCCACCCCACGTGCAACCCACGATACCAACTTCCACAGGAACAGCGAATTTTCGATCGAACCATCCCCCCGATACTTCATAGCGTCCGTTCTTCAACACCCGGATCCGGTAGGTAGAATGTTCCGTTCTGACGACGACCCAGTCACCTGTCTGCAGCTCGGTTTTGCGCACCTGCGGGAACTGATCGGCCATTTGTGTCAAACGGTGCAGCGAGTATTCAGGATTGATCATGGTATTTGTTCACTCTTGAGGTTTGTTCGACGAGAAGACCTCCTCTTGACACCTCCTGCCGCAACGATGTGCCGTGTGCTTCATAATCATGCAAATCCCGATCCATCGCGCACTCCTGCCTCAAACCTCCGTATACCGAGGAGTCCGGGCGAATCCCGTTCTCAAACAACAATCACCCGTCGATGAACGGGTTTATCGTCGATTCATTCTGATCCGGGGATCAGAACCTCGAGACGCCTATTCAATAATGATAATCGGTGGGGAGTCGCCTGTCGCGAATTCTTTGTCGGCCAAGCAGAACACTGCGTATGCATTCACGCCTCTACGCGCGCCGGTCGCGACCGGGAGGTTCCGTGTCTCGCCCGCTTTCAGCTTCAGCGTGAAGCCGCCGAACAGCTTGTCGTCCATGAACTGAAAGTACATATCCGATCCGACCGCCGTCCAGACAATTTGTTCCCCCCGTTTTGCCTTGACCGTGTCGCCCGTCGCGCTCACCACTTTCCATCGATTCTTGATTTTGAGGATGGAGATGTCGTGTTTCTTGACCTGCGGTTGTGACCCGATGGCAGACCGTGCATCCGGTCCGACCATCACAACGGCAGTGAGCACAGCTGCCAGCGCGGTCGTCAGCAAGAGAAAACGTCGGTAACGCATACGTACCTCCCGGATTGATGTGAATATGGCAGAGAGTTAGTGGGACTTATTTTTTCGGTTTCGGTTTGGATTCATGTTCCGCGATGAGTCTCTGAAATCTTGCATCCGCCACCAGATCCCGTAATTCCGGTTGGTGCTGAATCTCCGCCACTGCGTAGCCCGATCGTACTGCTCTCCCGATCCAGCGTAACGCCTGGTCGCGGTTCTTCATCTGTTCGTATGCCGCACCGACCCGGTACATCACCTCGGCATCCCTGGATTCCATGATCGCTTCATGCCGCAAGAGCGACAGTGCTTTTGCCTTCCCGCCCACCATCGCATAGTATCCTGCGAGGTGGGACATCACCCCGGGATCTTTTTTATTCAGTTCCCTTTGTCGCTCGGCGAGCGCGATTGCGCGTCGGTAGGAATCACCCGACTTGTCACGCTCCCCCTTCGCCCAAAAATACGCTGCGGCAAGGTTGCCCCAGACGCGATAGTCGTTGTCGTTCAGTTCCAGTGCCCTCTCGTACATACGGGCGGCGCCGGGATAGTCTCCTTCAATATAATACAGCGTTCCCAGATTTGAGCAGACGCGGTACGTCTTCTTCAGGGTGTAGGCGCGTTCGAACATCTGACGGGCCTCGGGCCAACGTTTCAGCAGATAGTAAATGCCTCCGAGGTTGCTGAATCCGCGATCATTGTCAGGGATCAACTTGACGACTTCCTGAAATTGGCTGATGGCATCCTCGTAGCGGCTGCGACGGGAGTAAAACACTCCCAGATCGTTATATCCGCCCCAGTAATTCGGTTTCAGGAGAATAACCTGTCGGTAGATGTGTTCCGCCTGATCCATCATCCCCTTTGCTTCAAAAGCTTTCGCCAGGCCGGAATGGGCCGAGGCGTTCGAGGGGTCGCGTTTCAATGCATTCCGGAAATCTTCCACCGCCTTGTCGATTTGACCCGTTCCGGTATGAATCATGCCGAGGGTGGCATGGACCTGTGGGAGTTCGGTATTCAGCCCGTACGCTTTTTGGGCCATCTCGATCGCCCTTTGTGCCCATCGAGGTTCCTTCGCCGCTTCATACTTTCGCCAATATGCCTCAGCAAGCCCGGCAGTGGCCAGTGCGTAGGTAGAATCTTCCGTGATGGCATGAGCCAACACGGTGATGGCTGCGTCCAGCTTCTCCTCATCGACATACTGCTGCAGATATCCAATCCCCTGAAGATAGAACTCGTACGCGCCGGGGACGACGGTTTGTCCTTCTTGAATAAGGCGACGCGACTCAGGATTCAGCTGCAGTTCCAACATCTCAAGCACTCGTACGACCGAATGCTCCTGCAACGAGGTGAGGCTGGATGCATTCACATCGAGAACCGAGGAGCTCAACTGACGGAGGTTCCCCGCATCGATGAGATTCAGTGTCAGCCGAAAGACCTCGCCAAGTAACTGGAGATTTCCCGTGATGACAAGGTTGGCACCGTACGACAAGCGGGCTTCGCTGGGACTTGCAGTCCTGTTGCGTCGGACTTCACTCGCCGGAACAACCCAGAAGGAACCGTGGAACTGCTCCATCTGCGTGAGCTTGCTTGTCATAGTTTCCGTGAGCCCGTCGCAAAACGGCTGTTTTGTCGAATCGGCGCCAACAGTCGTGAAGGGAAGAACCACAAGCTGACGTTCATCAGGAAGGTTGCTGAAGACGCCGGCGAGGTGGAGTCCCCCGTAAACAGCGGTAAAGGTCACGAGAACTACGAGTGCTGTCATCAGGGTTTGCATGGACTTGACCCTGCGTCCGGCAAATTCGAATGTGTGCGGGAGATCCCCATGATCCGGTGCCTTCGCGGGCGAGGTCAGCTCCGCCAACAACGCTCCCATGGACTGATAACGGGCATCCGGAGTTTTCTGCAAAGCCTTCGCGATGACGGTTGTCAAATAATCGGGCACATCGTTTCGCAGCGTGAGCAGAGCTTGCGGCTCCTCATTTAAAATGGAGTACATCAGCGCCGGCTCGTGCTCACCCCGGAACGGAAGCCTTCCGGTCAGCATCTCGAAGAACAACACGCCCCATGCAAAGATGTCCGAGCGGGCATCCACCTCGTCCCCCTGGATCTGCTCCGGGGCCATGTAGGCCATCGTCCCAGCCGTGCTCGACGTTCTGGTGAGCCTGAGTGATCCCTTCAGCTTCGCCAGGCCGAAGTCCATCACCTTGATGAGCCCGCGGGACGTGACCATCACATTGTCCGCCTTAACATCGCGGTGCACGATTCCCTTGCCATGAGCTTCCTGGAGGGCCTCAGCGATCTGGATGGCATACGAGGTTGCATCACCGAGCTTCAAGGGCGCTCTCTGAATCTTACGTCGGAGCGTCACTCCCTCCACCAACTCCATTTCGATGTATTGCTGGCCGTCGACCTCTTCGATGCCATAAATGGTGCAAATGTTCGGGTGATTCAGTCCCGCTGCGGACCGTGCTTCCTGTAAAAAACGTGAACGCTCCGCATCCGTGGGATCGATGTGGATGGGGAGAAATTTGAGAGCAACGAGGCGGTCCAATTTTGTGTCCTGAGCCTTATACACTACTCCCATGCCACCCTCACCAAGCTTCTCAAGCACTTTATAATGACTGATTGTGGACCCGATCATCGTGTCCCTCCGGTATTCATTCCTGATGTCTTTGCTTTGAGATCGTCGAACCATTCCAACACCACGGTCAAGGTGGACTGGGCAACCGCCTGCGAACGGAAAACACCAATGATGAATTGTTGTCCGTTCGGCGTGATGTGTGAAAGGAATGCTGAAGGCGGAAGCGTGACGAGTTTCCGCTGGGCGGAATAGTCAAACGGTGTCGTTCCCAAAATTGAGACCGCCATGATCGCCGATCCGTTCGTGAAGCACAATTCTCTTCCGTCGGGAGTCCAGAGAGGAAACACCCCCCCTCCCGAAGAGACCTGGTATTTGCCGGCACGCTTGGGATAGGGAACGACATAGACTTCGTCTCTTCCCGACTCATTGGAGTTGTATGCCAGCCAGCGTCCGTCGGGAGAGAACATCGGAAATCCTTCGCTTGCGGGGGTGTTGAGGAAGGGAACGGGCCTCCGATCCCCTTCAAGAGGGAGGAGCCAGATGTCTCCATTCTGCACGAACGCAAGGGTTTTTCCATCCGGAGAGTACGATGAAGCATACGAGACACTGAGCCCATGCGTCAGTCGCTCTTCGGCCCCACTGCCGTCCCATGGTTTTCTGAAGATGTCGACCGCTGTGCCCCGTTCGGATGTGTACGCTACATCCTTGCCGTCCGGTGACCATAGAGGACTCGCGAAGTTCCCTCCTCCAAACGTGAATCGAGTCAATGTCTTCCGGAGAATATGATAAATCCAGATGTCATCATTGGCCGCCTGGATGTTGACAGCAAGTTTTTGTCCGTCAGGAGAGATGAGCGCGGTGTAGAACGACCGGGCACTATCAATCAACGGACGAATGGTTCCGTTTCGATCGATCCAGGATATCAGGACGTTATCGAAGGTGGCCGGATCCGACGGTGAGAAAACCAGGGTCCCTTGCCTGCTGAATGCAAAATAGGCATCGCCGGATGCCCTGTTCAACCAGCCGCCTTTTTCGATGGAGATAGGTTGGCCGAGAATTGCGAGGGATGACGGATCGAAGGGAACGGCGAGAATCGATCCTCCGCGGGCATACATCAAATGGCCTGTGGGCACATATTTTCCGTACGACCCGCCGCGGACGAGGACTGTTCTCTCGCCGGAGTCAAGCCGTTGTGCCACGATGAACGCTTCATCGAATGTGGAGATGTTGTTCTGCTTGACGGTGAACAGGATCGTCTTCCCATCAGGAAGGACCTGAGGGAATCTATGACTGATCTCGCCGTTGGATGAATCCAGCGTGCTCACCGGCTCCGGCTCTCCCCCGCCTGCCGGAACCCGGAGTATGCCCCTGTTGACATGGCCAAACATCAGTGTGTTGTCGTTCGCCCATGCGATACCCCGCGAAGCCCCCCGAATATCACACAATTTTTGAGGCGCTCCGCCAAAAACCGAAATCTTCATGAGGGTTCCGTTGACTTCATATGCTATCCACTGACCATCGGGAGAAAATGCAGGGTAGATGGCTCCCGCAGTGCCGGTGAGCGGGGAAACGGCAAGTTGATTCGTTGGCCTGAGATAGATTTGGGTGTTTGCCCCCGAGCCCCCCGAATACGCGATGAATTTTCCATCAGGGGAAAGGTCCAGCGAGGATGTATTGAACCCCATGAGTCCATCCTGGGGAAGATCGACGGAAAATCTCATGACGGGGCGTGTGATCAATTCGGTCCCCCACCGGCTCCAGAGCGACAGAGCCAGAGCGATGACAAGAGCCGTTGTCACCAAAGGCCAGGCAAATTTTTGAAACTGAGGATGGACGTTTTTCTGCGCGACCGCGGGTCCGGATGCCGATTGTGCAAATTGCTGCGCCGGCATGACCCGCGAGAAGCGGGATTTGCTCGACTCCCGTTTCTGGCGTCTCAAGTCGATCGCAACCTGTTTCGCCGACTGGGCCCGTTCATTCGGATCTTTTTCGAGACATTCCAGAACAATGGCATCAAGCTCCGGGGGAAGATCCGGTTTGATCGAGGACATCGGAGGGGAATCGACGTTCACGATCTCGTATGCAATGGCCGTTTCGTGCACTCCCTTGAATGGAACCTGACCGGTGAGCATCTCATAGAGCAGCACGCCGAGCGAGAAGATGTCGGATCGATGGTCCGTCTCCTGACCCTGCACTTGCTCCGGAGACATGTAGCCGGCGGTACCGACCGTACTTCCTTCCTTTGTCAATCGGCTCGCACCCCGCAATTTCGCCAACCCGAAGTCCATGACCTGCACACGCCCATCCTTGCGGATCATGATATTTTCCGGCTTGATATCCCGATGAATAATTCCTTTCTCATGCGCGGCTGCCAGCCCTTCTGCAATCTGGATCCCGATATCTATAGCGGATTTGAGACTTGGAATTTGGGATTTGTATTTTTCTCCGAGCGTCTGGCCTTCGACAAATTCCATGACAATGAAGTGTTTTTTCACCCCGAGCGAAGGCGCCAACGGCGCCGTAGTCGAGTGGTGTTCGCCTTCCGCCTCTTCGATTCCATGGATGGTGCAGATGTTCGGATGATTCAACGATGCCGCGGCTTGGGCCTCCTGGAGAAAACGAGCGGTATCCTTTTCGGAGGAGGAGATGTGATCCGGGAGAAACTTCAAGGCAACCTCGCGATTGAGTTTTGTATCGTGGGCTTTATAGACCACGCCCATTCCCCCTTCGCCTAATTTTTCAAGAATACGGTAATGAGAAACTGTGGCGCTAATCATAACTGACTCCGATGTTGATTCATTGGGCTACGGGGGACAGGCCTGACCGACGAAGACTCCCGTTTTGGGGAGCGAAGTTGGTCCTCCATCCCCCAATTTCTCAAGAATTGTGTAGTGGGAGATTGTTTTGCCGGTCATTTTTCCAATCCTATGTTCTTCAGAATCTCAACAAATCGGGGGTCCGAACGATATCGGTCCCATTCCGGGTCTCGCGGAAGCCAGATCATCGCGCCGGAATGATTCTCGAAATCAACATTGAGCCACTTGAAAATGTTCTTGTCGTCCCCAAGTCCGGCGTACACTCTTGCTATGTAGTATCCGGGACATGTTCCGGATGCAAAGCGTTGCTCGAGCTCCTTCGCCATGGTGAGTGCCTCATCTTTTCTCCCGAGTAATCCGGCACAATACCCCAGAAATGACAAGGCCTCGGCTGACCGGCCTGAGGCTTGAACCCCTCGTAAGGACGCGGCATATCCTTCTCGCACCCTTCCCATTTTCACATAGAATTGTGATTTTCGGGAGTATGCCGGACTGAACGATGAGTCGCTGAGCAATACCGCGTCTATATGTTGAAGAGCTCTTGCGTACTCTCCCTTCATGTAATACGCGATAGCCACGTTTATACCTATGATCGACGAGAGGGGATCAAGTTCCTGGGCCCGCTTGATTGCTGTCAATGCCTCGTTGTGACGACCAAGAGTGTGGAGCAAGATTGCGTACCAATGGTAGGTTGTTGGATAGTTCGGATTCAACGAGATGGAGAACTTGAATCCCTGCTCGGATTTTTCCCAATTCCACGATGCGAGATTTGCAAATGCAAGCGTGGTGTGAGCTTCCGCGAGTGAGTTGTCGATCTCCAGCGCACGGGATGCGGCAGCGACTGCTTTGGGGTAGACCTCTTTCCCCGGCATGCCCGCATACTGCTCTAACAGTGCATAGGAATCAGCCAGTCCGACATATGCCAACGCGTAGCTCGGGTCCAGAGCCAGCGCCTGATTGAAATATCCAATTGCCTTTTGCAACTCCGATGCCCGCCGATTATTCCAGGAATAGCGGCCCTGGAGGTACAGTTTATATGCCTCGGGATTATCCGTGTAGCTCCTCGCGACTTTCTCCTTCACCTCACCGGTCAGAACGAGTCGGAGCCTGGTCGACACCTCATTGGTGATCTCCTCCTGTAGAGAGAGCAGTTCCCTGGAACTGCGTCGGTACTGTTGTCCCCACAGTTGTGACTTCTTCTCCACATCTATCAAATCAACCTGAACATTCAAGTCGTCTCCCTGTCGGAATACCCTTCCTGAGAGGACGGCATGCACCTGGAGTTTCGTTCCAGCTTCCTGCGGGTCAATTCCTTTCAGGCGAAAAGCAGTGCTGCGGGGAATAACGCGGAGATCAGGAACTTTCGTAAGACTGTTGATGATGCTCTCAGTGATACCGTCACTGAGATATTCCATATTCGGGTCATTGCCGGTATTCTCGAACGGCAGGACAGCCAGAGAATCCAACACCTCTCCTTTTTTTTGAAGGAGAAACCATGCGAAGACTCCAATTGCAGCAACCGCAACCGGGACTGCAAACCTGATCCACGACCTTTTCGTCCGGGTTGATTGAGGAGTCTGTGCAGCAGACGATGCACGCGATCCCTTTCCCTGAGAATCCCGTTTGAAGCGTTTCAAATCCACGGCAACTTCACGCACTGACTGATAGCGATTCTCCCGATCCTTATCAAGACACTTCATGACGATGTGCTCAAGATCTGGCTCGATCTTGGGTTTGGCGGCGCGGAGAGATTGTGGATCAACGTTGATGATTTCGTACATCACTGCCGCTTCATGTGCGCCTTTAAAGGGAAGCTGCCCCGACAGAAGCTCATACATCACAACACCGAGGGCAAAGATATCCGTCCGATGATCGGCCTCTTCTCCCTGTACTTGCTCGGGCGACATATATGCGGTTGTTCCGACCGTGCTTCCGCGTTGCGTGAGATTCGAGACACCGCGGAGTTTTGCCAAACCGAAATCCATAATCTGCGCAATGCCGTCCTTGCGGATCATGATATTGTCCGGCTTGATATCCCGGTGCGTGATTCCCTTCTCATGAGCCGCGGCAAGACCATCAGCAATCTGGATCGCGATATCAATCGCGGTTTTGAGATTTGGGATTTGTGATTTGGACTTTTCCCCAAGGGTTTGTCCATCGACAAATTCCATGACGATGAACTGATGCCCATCGGACTCCTCGATCCCATGGATCGTACAGATGGAAGGATGGTTCAGCGCTGCCGCGGCTTTGGCTTCCTGGAGAAAGCGGGCGGAATCGGAAGTGGATTTTGAAAGTTCCTCTGGAAGGAATTTCAAAGCAACGAGGCGGTCGAGCTTGGTGTCCTGGGCTTTATAGACAACGCCCATTCCTCCCTCACCCAACTTCTCGAGGACCTTATAATGACTGATGGTAGAGCCGATCATATATTGCCTTTAGGGAAAAAGAAAAATGAAAGAATCAAACGGCAATAAAACAGCAAAAACAAAAAGAAACCGTGTTTCCTTTTTCTTTTTGACGTTTGATTTTAGTTTGCCATTTTCTATTTTCCCTTTCTTAGGGACCAAGCGTGAGGGTGCCAAAAGTGATCCCATGAGTCATCATTTCATGACACCATGAACACATCATCCCATGATGACATCCCCTACTTTTCCATCACAAAAATATCTCCCTGTCTCCGTACCTGATCGAAGTACACTTTTTTTCCGTCACGGGACCAGGATGGGTAGTCGGTCAGGCGGATTGCCGGATCTTCAAACTTCTTCAGGTACGTGACTTTACCGGTGGAGATAGAAACCAGAACGAGATCAAGATGATCCCGAACGCAGACAATTTGATCGTTGTTGACTGGTGACCACGCAGCATGGGAGTATTCGGCGTCGTCCGTCGGGATGACGCGCGGTGTTCCACCTGATGCGGGAACAACAAGCAGTCTTCGTATGTCTCCGACATCCTCATTGAACGCGATCATGCGCCCATCGGCAGACCAGGCGGGGAATGAACCGATCCCCTCAACCAATGCGATTTTTTCCTGTTTTCCGGTGCGCACCTCATGCGTCCAAATTCCGTCTGTCCCTTCGCTATTTCGTATGAAGGCTATTTTCGTTCCGGTTGGATCCCAGGAACTGAAAATGGCGTTTGAAATGGTTGTCGTCGAGGAAAGGTCGCCGACATTTCGCACTTCGATCCCAGAACCAGCGTTATAAGAGATCTGTTTTCCATTCGGAGACCAGAACGGGAACCCGATGGCGGGGCTGAGGCTGAAGAGGCGCTTGAAAGAACCCTGAAGGTCGACGATCCAGATCGCGCTGGAACTCCCCCGGTCACTTCTCAGAGCGAGTTGCGATCCATCGGGTGAAGGGACTGCCTGTTGTTCAACCCCGTTCTCAAAGGTCACCCGTCGCAATCTCCCCGACGCAATGGTCAGCTCCCAGACATCGGGCCCCGAGGAGACCGCCGCGTATGCGACCTTCTTTTGGTCGCGCGATACTGATGCGTTCACGTCATCCCCGTGGCCGGCGGTAAAGCGGCGAGCCGATGCGTACGTGTCGCTTTCCGGGGTGAAGGGTATTTGCCAGAGGTTGATTGCCCCTCCTCTCGCGGAAGAATAAATGATGGCTGCCCCGTTTTCCACGAACTCAGGCCCGCTTACGAGCAAGCTGTCTGCTGTGAGCCGAGTGCGTTGCCCTCCGTTCGGTGCGACGGCATAAAGTCCGTAATCCGTTGCCCCTGTCGTCGAACCGAACACGATCCACTTGCCATCAGGAGACCACGCGGGTTGATAGTCGTAACCGGCGTCGTTCGTTATGCGCGTCGGCTCGCCACCACTGGAAGGTACCTTCCAGAGGTCCCATTGAGCATCGCGGGCGGACCGAAACGCGATCTCCTTGCCATCGGGGGACCATGCGGGATCGAACGCATCAGAGATGAGTTTGAGCGGCTCTCCACCGAACGGTTTTACGACGAAAATGTCCCCTCCTTTACCATCGAGGATGAGATTAAGGTTTCCGAAACGAAGAAGGGGCGCGAAGTGCCCGCCGTGGTCTCTCGACGACACGAATGCAAGGAGTGACCCGTCAGGAGACCATGTCGCCTGAACCTCACTGGCCTCGGAATCCAGAACGCGGACAGGACTTCCGCCATCCGCCGGCTGAATGATGATATCGGTTTGCCCCTTCTCGTCGGTCTCATACGCAATGAACTTCCCGTCAGGCGACCAGGAGGGATTATCTTCGAGGCCGGGCATCGATGTGAAACGGTAGATCCTGGTATTGGGACCGATCAATCCCTCTTGTGCGTCGCTTTCGGAGAGAAGCATGGCGATGACCACAGATAATCCTGCAATCATCACCACGGCCGAGATGAAGGGGATAAGCAGGGGCGACCGCGCGGTCGGACGAATGGTCGTTCCTTCCGCTCTGTCCGCCGGAGCGAGATCATCCGTCGGAAGTTGCGCACCGGACCGGCTTTTCCTCGAAACGCGCGACGTCTTTTTCAAGGAACGCCGCAACTCGCTCACCGCATCCTGCATCGTTTGGTATCTGTCGTCCGGATCTTTTTCAAGGCACCGATTGATCAGGTTCACCACAAAGGGGGAGAGATCCGGCTTGAGGGAAGTGATATCCTGCGGCTCTTCATTCACGATGGAATAGACCATGGCCGCTTCGTGTTCACCCCGGAAGGGAAGCTTGCCGGTCAGCATTTCATAGAGCAGAACGCCAAAGGAGAAGATATCGCTGCGGGTATCCGCTTCCTCCCCTTGAACCTGCTCGGGAGCCATATAGCCGAGCGTCCCCACCGTGCTGGAGGTGCGCGTGAGCTTTAACGCACCTTTCAGCTTGGCCAGGCCGAAATCCATCACCTTCGCCTGACCCTTGGCGCTCAGCATGATGTTGTCTGCTTTGATGTCCCTGTGCACGATCCCTTTTGCGTGTGCCTCCTGCAATGCCTCGCCGATCTGTGCGGCGACCTTTATTGCCTCTTCAGTTTTTGTAAATGGTATCTTCCCGCCGAGTTCACCCCCCTCGACGTATTCCATAACGATGAACAGGGAACCCTCGACATCCTCGACGCCGTGGACTGTGCAGATGTTCGGGTGGTTCAATCCGGCGGCGGACCGGGCTTCCTGAATGAATCTCGCTTTCGCGGATTCGTCTCTCTGGACACGGTCCGGAAGGAATTTGAGCGCGACAAGGCGGTCGAGTTTGGTGTCCTGGGCCTTATAAACGATGCCCATGCCTCCCTCTCCCAATTTCTCAAGGATTCTATAGTGAGATATGGTCTGACCTATCATGACAACCCCCTGCAGCTCCCGCCGATCCCGCCAAAGAGCGGCAGGACACACAAAACGTGAAACGGCGGGATGCTCAAACTTCCAACGACTCGCTGAGGATCGCTCGTCGGGAAGTTTGGCACTTCGCCCAATTTCTCGAGAATTTTATAATGGGAGATTATTTGTCCAATCATACGTCCCTCCATTCAGATCCCACAATCAGCGCTTACCGTTCCGGCATGCTGGTGGGGGAATTTTGGAATTTGATCGATCATGTATGCTTTCCTTGCGCGATCCGCCGACCCCAAAGGGGTCGGACATTCAAGGTCGGGGCACCGCCCCGACCAGAGTACCGTAGAATAATTTCGAACCCTGAAGGGGTGAGAGAGGGAGATTAATCCCAGACATACCGCTCATCATAGTCAATTCCGTACTCTTTCAGAATCGCACGATACTCATCCTGAAAGGTTCTTTTCTTATGATGTTCTTCCTGCGTTGCAATATATCTCCTCACGCGCTCAAGTTCTGATTGGCTCACAGAAAATGCTCCATAACCATTCTGCCAGGCAAACTTGGTCAGCATAGGTCCCTTCGTCTTGATCCACTTGGATGATCCGCGTTTGAGTTCCCCCACAAGCTTTGCCATGGAGAGGGTACGAGAGAGAGCGCAAAGAATATGGACATGGTCTGCAACGCCTCCAACCGTCAGGACCGGGCATTCCAGATTGTTGCACGTGCCGCCGAGATACGCATGCATTTCGTCGCGGATCGTCTTGTCGCTGAGAAATGGATACCGGTTCTTTGTTGAAAAGACAATGTGTAAGAGAACTCTGGCCAATGATTGCGGCATCTCCCCCTCCTCCGATGTAACCCTTTCAGGGTAATCGATCTTCTTTGGTTGTATTATCCGAGGGCGACGCCCTCGGTTGATATATCATTCCCCTTCGGGGAATGTCCTATGCGCGATATGAGTCCTGGCCGAATTCTTTTTTCTTTCAATTCTATTTAAACACACTCTCCACCAGGATGAGCCGCGAGCTGAGGCGCGGAGTGGTGAAGACAACTTCTTTCGCATCCCGGCTGATCTCGATGGAGCGGCCTCTCAGACCCGGAAAGCGGGCCGGCAACAGTTCTTCTTTGCCGCGTGTAAAGGAAATCGAGCGCACCGTTTCGGGTCCGGCGGCCTGGAGGATCGTCCCATCAGCCGAGGCCCTGCTTGTCCATCGCTGGAAATAATCTAGAGCCGAACTGACCTTTCGGGGGGAGCCCACAACCACAGGCATGATGACCTCACCCGTCTGCTTTAGCAGGTCAGCCACCGTTGTGGGTTGAATCGTGACCGCCCACCATCCCTGGAGCCCATGGCGCCAGTCGTAGTACCCAAGAACGCGTCCCCCTCCGAAATACCAAACCTCCGTAGAGTCATGGAAAAACCTGCGATTGGTCGCCGTCGAGATCGTGGTGATGTATGAATTGCGACCTCCGACGGTCAGAAGGTGGTCGTTATCGATCCATTCGTTTCCTGTCCAGTCCCCGATGAGCGTTGGAGCCCCCGGATTATCGGCGTCAACAACGTACGACTTGACGATCCCGGTGCTGGCTTCCAGGCCGGTAGGAGGGTGAAAATAACTGATCCGGCGCCCATCGGGTGACCATTTCGGAATTCTGGGATTCGTC
>JBBEBV010000307.1:0-2072 GCA_040882165.1 Bacteroidota bacterium | reverse complement strand
AAAATAACTGATCCGGCGCCCATCGGGTGACCATTTCGGAATTCTGGGATTCGTCAATCCGTTGGTCAGTTTCCGCCGATTGTTTCCATCACGGTCCATGACATACAGATCGGCTTTCTTTGTCAACGGGTCTGGATCCGTCATCACAAAGGCTACCCGGTTCTTGTCCGGAGAAAAGGAGGGCTCGAAGATCTCCCTCTCATCGAAACTGATTTGACGCAGAGAGGAACCATCAATGCCGGCGGTCCAGACATGGCTTACACGCTGTTGTTGCAGGTAAACGAGTTCGTTCCCGGACGATGCAACGCTGACGGAGAGGTCGGGACCGCCCCCTTTCGTCACCTGGATAGGCTCGCCGCCGGATGCGGGAATGACCCAGAGGTTCGTATTGCCTCCCCTGTTTGAGGAGAAGATAATCCGGTCATCGTTGGTCCATGCCATGGCATCGAGATTCTCATCCCCTTTTGTTAACTGGCGCTCACCGCCGGAATCCAATTCGCGGGTGATAAGAACCTGGGAGTTTGCGGAAAACGACCTGATCCAGGCAATGGATCTGCCGTCGGGTGACCAGCAAAAGTTGTAACGGTAGTTCCCCCTCGCGACGAACAGGGTATCTTCATATTCCTTCTTCAGATCGGTGCCGTCTTTGCCGACCGTCCAGAACTCTATGTGATTGGACACTGATCTGATACGGAGATTCGTGGGCTGGCGGATAAATCCAACCCGCTCCCCATCCGGTCTCCACTGAGCCGACGAGGCGCGCTCAACCAATTTCCTGTTCGCCCCACCGAGGGAAGAGATTGCAAAGATATCGATGGTGGTCCCTTGCTCATTCGGCTTGTCATAGACAATCTGACTGCCGTCCGGGGAGATGTGGGCAGATTGTTGTATAAACTGCGTTGCATCGGACGTAATTTTTCTCGGCTCGCCGCCGCTTACATGCATATAATAGATGTCCCACTTCCCGCTCGCATCCGCGGCCGGAAAGGCAACCCACTTCCCGTCCGGGGAAAGACTCGGATACGAATATTGTGTGAAGGGGACCTGCAGGACGCGGGTGGTCATGTCGGGATTGACCGACAGTCCGGACCCGGCCAGAAGGAACCATCCTATTGCTCCGAGAATGACAACGGCGCCCGCTCCGATGATGCCATAACGAATGATGTTGTTCTTTGGATTTGCGGGAGCCGTATCCTCACCCTGCAGAGAGGATTGCGACATAACGCCGGATGGTGAACTCCCGGGTTGTTGCAAAATGGGAACGTGTGACGAACTTCTCGCCACCCTGCCGGTTTTTTTCTGGGACCTTCTCAGGTCGGCCACAATATCATCGAAGTGCTGATACCGGTCGGTCGGATCCTTCTCAAGGCATCTGTGGATCAGGTTCGTGACGATCGGGGAAAGGTCCGGAAGCAACGATGTGATGTCCTGTGGTTCTTCATTCACGATCGAATAAACCATCGCCGCTTCATGCTCGCCACGGAACGGAACCTTTCCGGTCAGCATTTCGAACAGGAGAACACCGAACGAAAAAATATCGCTCCGGTGGTCCGCCTCGCCCCCCTGGATTTGCTCCGGAGCCATGTACCCGAGCGTCCCCACCGTGCTCGATGTTCGCGTCAGTTTCAAAGACCCCTTCAGCTTTGCCAGACCAAAATCCATCACTTTCGCCTGACCCCGGGAGGTGAGCATGATGTTATCGGACTTGATATCCCGGTGCACGATCCCTTTCGCATGGGCTTCCTGCAATGCTTCGCCTATTTGCGCGGCTATCGTGATGGCATCATCGGCCTTGGCGAAGGGGAGCTTCTCCCTGAGGGTTCCCCCTTCGACGTATTCCATGACCATAAACAATGAGCCGTCGACCTCCTCAACGCCATGGACCGTACAGATGTTGGGATGGTTCAGTCCGGCCGCGGACTGCGCCTCCTGGAGGAATCGGGCTTTGGCGGCATCATCCCGGTTGACCCGGTCGGGAAGCATTTTGACCGCGACGGTGCGGTTGAGTTTCGTGTCATGGGCTTTAAACACCACTCCCATTCCCCCTTCGCCAAGCTTGTCAAGAATTTTGT
>JBBEBV010000306.1:0-2425 GCA_040882165.1 Bacteroidota bacterium | reverse complement strand
GGGATTGTTTCAAATGGCGGATCATGAGATCCCGCACGATCACAGGATTTCCGTGCTCTGAGGCCTCCCGGCGCGACTCCCCGATGTTGAAGCGGGATGCCTGGCCCCGGCCTTCACGGAAGGAAGTGAATCCATCCCCCCCTCCTGCGAGAAAATTTGTCGTCACCACGCGATACAGTTCCGGAGGGGTCCGTTGCAGAAGGGGAGCGTTGTGGACGTACCACTCTTCATTTCCCTGGCCGGTGACCTGGAGGTTGAGCAGGTAGTTGTCTCTCCCTGCCCGTTTGTTGGCCCCGCTGGCCCGTTGCAGAGCCGCCAACTGCTGCCCGGTAAGCTGCATGGTGACGAGTTCGTTGTCGGTCCAGAGTATTTGTTCGAGGACCCGGACGGTAATCTTCCGGTACTGCGGATCCGGCTCGTAGAGGGGAAAATCAACCCCCGGAAAACGGAAATAGGTATTGTTCAACAGCGCGATTTCCGTACCGGTCTGTTGGAGAAGAATGTGAAGGGCAAGCCGGATAAGGTCCTGTTCGGTGAACGAACTGTCCACAAGCAGCAGGGGCTCGTCCGGGTCGATACCGTAGGTCTCCATGCTGTAGTCGTAGTACTGTTGCTCGGCACCGACGGCGAGCCGGGTGGCAAAACCGACATCCCCGGCGATGGTCGAGTTTATCGAAAGATATTCCCGCAACGAAGAGGAGGTCGTTCGCCGCTGATGATTGAATACGAGATCCACGCGGGTCACCGCGGAGCCGTACCGGACGGGGCTGACGATCAAAGATGGGGGCGTCGTCCCCGGGCCCTCTTTGCGGATCGACGGTCCCGTGGTTGTGCTTTCTGCCCGAGCGATGATGACGTCGAATCCCGGTGCCGCCATGGCGAGCTTGTAGCAATCGTCCATCGTTAAATGCGTTAAGGCGACAATGATATCCGCCTGGGACCTGAGTTGGGGGAGATAAGCGAGGGCTGTTGTGAAAGGATTGGCGATGCTGAGTCCCTCAAAATGCTGCCGCAGAATCGATTGTTCGATTTGAGGGTCGGTCAGGCCTATGATGGCGATCCGCATCCCGTCGGCCTTCTTCTCTATAATATAAGGGAGGAAAACCGGATCCTTCTTCCCCTTGAAGTTCAGGTTGGCGGCCAGGACGTTCAGTCCGGTGGAGGGATTATTATACGCCATGAGCGGCTCCTTGCCATAGTCAAACTCATGGTTTCCGACCGCTATGCCATCATATCCGAGCTCATGCATGGCGGAGATCATGGCAGCTCCTTGATCGCCGCGGAGAAGGTAGTAGTACCCCAACGAGTTCCCGGCATCCAGAAGCAGCAGATGATCGGTCCCAACTTCCCGTCGAACCTGTTCGACGACCGTTTTCCTCCGTACGATTCCCCCTGCGAGGTCGTTACCAACCGGGGTGACGTCAAAATACCCGTACGTATTTCCGGTCAGGAGCAGGGTGAATTTCGTCGTCGTGGGCTCCTGACTTGCGCAGAGGCCGGAAGTCGACAGCCAGACGGAAACAAGGAAGGCAGAATATCGCAGAGCAGCGAAGTGGAATAAATCCATAATCCCCGTGGGTATCGTTTTTTGCGGCTGTAATTACGGAATTTTTTATGTGAGATGCATACACCGGGACAGGAAGGAATTGAAGAAACGCAAAGGAATATGAGCAATTATGCACAGGATGTATGACCTAAAAGACCTTTTCCGCTTGACATTACTTTGAAAAAGTTATATACTCAACCAAATGAAACTCGGTTTTACTAATTAAATTCCTTGATCCGCAACCCTTCTCGCTTTTCTTGATCTCAAAAAAATCTGACAGCGTTCACACTCAACCTTTACGGTTTACCGACCATTCCTGCACGCACCCGTACCGCGGGGTACTTATGTTGTCGTGTGTTTGTTTCGAACAGTGAAGAAGAGCTTCACCAACCGCCGGCAGTCTCAACACAGCGCAGTGTCTCACATTCGACATTCTTGATTTCCACAGACCATACATCCTTTAACCATTTGAAGGGAGGTGTCGGGGAATCACCACTGCTACGATCCATTCTCACAGTACCGGGAGCCACGAGTGTTATTGTTCTCCTTGTGTCTCCGGTTGATTCGACAAACCAGCACAGTTCATAATTCACCCCCATCACCATATATCCAAGGAGTACCATCATGAGATATTCTTGGTGCAGCGTTCTTCTCATCATGTCTCTGGTGATTCTCTCCACGGCTCTGGTTTTTGCCCAGAACGGAAAGATCACAGGGTCCGTCAAAGATGCGTCCAGCGGCGAGGCGATTATTGGCGCCAACGTCGTGCTTGAAGGGACGACCCTTGGCGGCGCTGCAGACGTGAACGGTGTTTATTACATCTTGAATGTTCCCCCGGGGAACTACAACCTGGTCGCTTCCGCGGTCGGGTATGCACGG